>NZ_JAVRHI010000369.1:0-31105 GCF_034105845.1 Streptomyces sp. CRN 30
GGCGCGCGGGGTGGGCGCGGCGCTCCCGCCGTCACGCGTACGGGGCGCGCGCGGGCACCCGTCACGTCCGCCCGCGGTGCCCGCGACGCCCGTGGCCCCTACAGCGCCTACAGCGCCTTGAGCGCCGCCGTAGTCGCCCTGGCCAGGCCCGGCAGGTACCCCTTCGGCAGCTTCGGGCCGCGGACGACCACCGCGCGCCAGTAGAGCGGGCCCGAGACGATGTCCAGGGCCAGATTCTCGTCGACGTCCGCGCCGATCTCGCCCCGCGCGGCCGCCGCCCGGACGATGCCGCTCACGACACTCTGCTGGCCCTCGCGGAGCGCCTTCTGCATGGCCTCGGCGATCTCCGGGTTGCGGGCCGCCTCCGCCTGGAGGTCGGGGATGATCTGGCCGGCCACCGGGTGGCGCAGGGCGCGGGAGGTCACCTCGTACAGCAGCCGCAGGTCCGTCTCCAGGGAGCCCGTGTCCGGCGCCGGCAGGCCCTGCACCGCGACGGCCGAGACCAGGTCCAGGACCAGGTGGAGCTTGGAGCGCCAGCGGCGGTAGACCGCCGTCTTGCCGACCCCCGCGCGGCGCGCGATGCCCTCGATGGACATGCGGGCGTAGCCGACGGCCGCGAGCTCCTCGAAGACCGCGGCACGGATGGCCTCGGTCACGTCCTCCCGCAGCACGGCCGCCCCCGCGGGGGCCCTGCGGCGCGCGCGCTGCGGCGGTCGCGCCCCGGTGGCGTCGGCTCTGCTCGTCATGCGTCCAGCATAGGGCGTCACGACGAAACGGTTGCGTTCCGACGTCCCTTCGCCCTACGCTCACGTGGCGACGAAACGGTCCCGTCCCGACGTACGCCCCGACGTGCGTCCGGCGCCCGGCGCGCACCGCGCCGGCCGGGGACACCCCGAGCGAAAGCAGCGGATGTGAGCCAGGCCCTCGACACACCGCCTCCCACGGCACCCCCCGCACCGGAGCCCGCCGCGCCGGAAGCCCCCGCACCGGTCCCCGCCGGGTCCCCGGCCGAGCTGGCCGCGCGGTACGGCCTCAGCGTCAGCGGTGCCCGTCCCTCCCTGCCCGCGTACGTGCGGCAGCTGTGGGCGCGCCGGCACTTCATCACCTCGTTCGCCACCGCCAAGCTCACCGCCCAGTACAGCCAGGCGAAGCTCGGCCAGCTCTGGCAGGTGGTGAACCCGCTGCTGAACGCGGCGGTCTACTTCCTGATCTTCGGCGTACTGATGGGCACCAGCCGCGGCGTGCCCGACTACGTGCCGTTCCTGGTGACCGGCGTGTTCGTGTGGACGTTCACGCAGAGCTCGATCCTGGCGGGCACGAAGGCCATCTCCGGCAGTCTCGGGCTGGTCCGCGCCCTGCACTTCCCGCGGGCCTCGCTCCCGCTGTCGTACTGCCTGCAGCAGCTCCAGCAGCTGCTGTTCTCGATGGCCGCGCTGGTCGTCATCCTGCTCGTCTTCGGCGTGCCGGTCGCCGCGTCCTGGCTGCTGGTCGTCCCCGCGCTCGTCCTGCAGTTCACGTTCAACGCGGGCGCGGCGCTGTTCATGGCCCGGGTGGGGGCGAGGACGCCCGACGCCTCACAACTGATGCCGTTCGTGCTGCGCACCTGGATGTACGCCTCCGGCGTGATGTACAGCCTCCCGGTGGTCCTCGCCAGGACGGACCTGCCGCACTGGGTGCACCACCTGCTGGAGTACAACCCGGCGGCGGTCTACATCGACCTCATGCGGTTCGCGCTGATCGACAGCTTCCCGGGCAGCCAACTGCCCGACCACGTCTGGGCCGTCGCCCTGGGCTGGGCCCTGCTCGCCGGCATCGGCGGCTTCATCTACTTCTGGAAGGCTGAGGAGACGTACGGCCGTGGCTGACACCACCACCCGCCCCACCGGGGGCCCGCAGGGCACGCACGGGACCGCCACCGCGGAGCGCGTCCCCACCGTCGTCGCCGACCACGTCGACATCGTCTACCGCGTCAACGGCACCGGCGCGGGCCGCGGCACCGCCACCGCCGCGCTCAACCGCATCCTGCGCCGGAAGAAGACCGAGAAGACGGCGGGCGTCCGCAAGGTGCACGCGGTGAAGGACGTGTCCTTCACCGCCTACCGCGGGGAGGCCATCGGGCTGATCGGGACGAACGGCTCCGGCAAGTCGACCCTCCTCAAGGCCGTCGCCGGACTGCTGCCCGTGGAGAGCGGCCGTATCTACACGGACGGCCAGCCGTCCCTCCTCGGCGTCAACGCCGCGCTGATGAACGACCTCACCGGCGAGCGCAACGTCCACCTCGGCGGCCTCGCCATGGGCATGTCCCGTGAGCAGGTCAGGCAGCGCTACCAGGGAATCGTCGACTTCTCCGGGATCAACGAGAAGGGCGACTTCATCACGCTGCCGATGCGCACGTACTCCTCCGGCATGGCGGCGCGGCTGCGGTTCTCCATCGCCGCCGCGAAGGACCACGACGTCCTCCTCGTCGACGAGGCCCTCGCCACCGGGGACCGCTCCTTCCAGAAGCGCTCCGAGGCCCGCATCCGCGAACTGCGCAAGCACGCGGGCACGGTCTTCCTGGTCAGCCACAACAACAAGTCGATCCGGGACACCTGCGACCGGGTGCTGTGGCTGGAACGCGGTGAGCTGCGCATGGACGGGCCGACGGCGGAGGTGCTGAAGGAGTACGAGAAGTTCACGGGGAAGTAGCGCCCGCGAACACCCACGCCCGGTACGCGAGGAAGCGGAACGCCGAGGCGAGCGCGATCGACAGGGCCTTGGCCGCGTTGGAGCCGACCGGTCCGGTGAGGCCCAGACCGTGGTGGGAGACGTAGAACAGCCCGCTCTCCATGAGGATGCCGAGGCCGCTGAAGGCGAGGAACAGGGCGAGCTGGCGCGGCACGCGCGCGGCCCGGTCGCGGTAGGTGAAGAAGCGGAAGCCCAGGTAGTTGGTGGCCATGGCGAGACAGCTGGCGATCACCGTGGCGGCCATGGGCGGCGCGGCCCCGCCGTGCAGCAGGGCGTTGAAGGCCAGGAAGTTCACCGCCACCCCGCTGCCGCCGACGAGCCCGAACTTCACCACCTCGACGGCGAGACGACGGGACCGTACGCGCGCCGGCAGGGCAGCGGCGCCCCGGGCGGGCACCCGCACCCCGGCGAGGTTCACACTCACGGGTCCGGAACCTCCCTGTTCACCCGTCGGACCATCGTCGGACAATCGGGGCAACGATAACCCGAATATTCCGTTTGCCCCTGAAAGGCGCCGCCCGCGCGCCGGACGAAGCCGGACAAGGAAGGGGGCGCCCCCGAGTCCACCAGGACCCGGGGGCGCCCCCTCGTTCCGCCCCTACGGGTTGCGCAGCAGCGTCCGCATCGTCCGCATCGCCACCGACAGGTTCGCCAGGTCGAACGAGTCGGAGCCCTGGATCTCCTCCAGCGTGGTGCGCGCCCGGCTCAGGATGGGCGCGTTCTTCTGCTCCCACGCCTTGAAGCGCTGCTCGGGCGACGAGGAGCCGTCACCCGCCGACAGGACCTCGGCCGTGAGCGCCGCGTGGGCCGAGTACAGGTCCTCGCGGATCGCCGCGCGGGCCATGGACTGCCAGCGGTCGGCACGGGGCAGCTCGATGATGCGGTCCATGAGCCGGCTGATCCGCAGCCGGTCGGCGAGGTCGTAGTAGATCTCGGCGACCTCCAGCGGGTCCCGGTCCACCCGGTGGGCGACCGTGACGATGTCGAGCGCGGGGAAGGCGGAGGAGAACCCGGCGACCCGCGTGGCGAGCTCGCCGGGGACGCCGGCGCCCGTCAGCTCGTCATGGATCCCCTGGTACCACTCCAGGTCCGCGCCGCGCAGCAGCTTGGGCAGCTCGGCCCAGACCCGGCCCACGCCCTCCTCGAAGAACGCGACGGTCTCGGTGAGCTCCAGCGGCTGCGGCCGGTTGTTGAGCAGCCAGCGCGTGCCCCGCTCCACCAGCCGCCGCGAGTGCAGCCGGATCCGGGTCTGCACGGCGGCCTCGACCTTGTTGTCCAGGGCCTCCACCGCGTCCCACACGGGCGACGAGCGGAAGATCGCGCGGGCCGCGGTCTGCGCCCGGACGATCTCCTCCAGCGAGGCCCCGGTCTCCTCCCGCAGCCGGTGCAGGTACGTCGTACCGCCCGTGTTGACCGTGTCGTTGACCAGCACGGTCGTGGTGATCTCCCGGCGCAGCGGGTGGCCCCCGATGCGCTCGGCGAACCGGTCCCGCAGCGCCGTCGGGAAGTACGTGTGCAGCAGGCCCTGCAGGTACGGGTCGTCGGGCAGCGAGGTGTGCAGCAGCTCCTCGGCGACCGTGATCTTCGTGTAGGCCAGCAGCACGGCCGTCTCCGGGCCGCTCAGGCCCTGTCCGTTGCCCACCCGCTCGCGGATCTGCCGGTCGGTGGGCAGGAACTCCAGCGCCCGGTCGAGGCGGCCCGCGCGCACCAGGTGGCGGATGAAGCGCTGCTGTGCGTGGAGCATGTCCTTGGACTGGGCGAGGGCGTTGGCGATCGCCGTGTTCTGCGCGTAGTTGTTGCGCAGCACCAGCGTGCCGACCTCGTCGGTCATCTCGGCGAGCAGCTTGTTGCGCTGCTTGACGGTCATGTCGCCGTCCGCGACCAGGCCGTTGAGCAGGATCTTGATGTTCACCTCGTGGTCGGAGGTGTCCACGCCCGCGCTGTTGTCGATGGCGTCGGTGTTGATCCGGCCGCCGTGCAGCGCGAACTCGATCCGGCCCAGCTGGGTCAGGCCGAGGTTGCCGCCCTCGCCGACGACCTGGACCCGCAGGTCGCCGCCGTCGACGCGGATGGCGTCGTTGCCCTTGTCGCCGACGTCGGCGTTGGACTCGGTGGACGCCTTGACGTACGTACCGATGCCGCCGTTCCACAGCAGGTCGACCGGCGCCCTGAGGATCGCCTTCATCAGGTCGGCGGGGGTCATCTTGCCGACACCGCCCTCGATGCCGAGGGCCGCGCGGATCTGCTTGTTCAGCGGGATCGACTTCGCGGTCCGGGGGAACACCCCGCCGCCCGCGGAGAGCAGCCCGGTGTCGTAGTCCGCCCAGGAGGAGCGCGGCAGCTCGAACAGCCGGCGGCGCTCGGCGTACGAGGTCGCCGCGTCCGGCTCCGGGTCGATGAAGATGTGCCGGTGGTCGAAGGCGGCCACCAGCCGGATGTGCTCGGAGAGCAGCATGCCGTTGCCGAACACGTCACCGGACATGTCGCCGATGCCGACGACCGTGAAGTTCTCGGACTGCGTGTCCACGCCCAGCTCACGGAAGTGCCGCTTCACGGACTCCCAGGCCCCGCGGGCGGTGATGCCCATGCCCTTGTGGTCGTAGCCCGCGGAGCCGCCGGAGGCGAAGGCGTCCCCGAGCCAGAAGTTGTAGCTCTGCGCGACCCCGTTGGCGAGGTCGGAGAACGTCGCCGTGCCCTTGTCGGCCGCGACCACCAGGTACGTGTCGTCCTCGTCGTGCCGGACGACGTCGGCGGGCGGCACGACCTCGCCGGCCACCATGTTGTCGGTGATGTCCAGCAGGGCGGAGATGAACGTCTTGTAGCTGGCGATCCCCTCCGCCATCCAGGCGTCCCGGTCCACCGACGGGTCGGGGAGCTGCTTGGCGACGAAACCGCCCTTGGCGCCGACCGGCACGATGACGGTGTTCTTCACCATCTGCGCCTTGACCAGGCCGAGGATCTCGGTACGGAAGTCCTCGCGCCGGTCGGACCAGCGCAGACCACCGCGCGCGACCTTGCCGAACCTGAGGTGCACGCCCTCGACGCGCGGCGAGTACACCCAGATCTCGTACGCCGGACGCGGCGCCGGGAGGTCGGGAATGGCCTGCGGGTCGAACTTCATCGAGACGTAGGTGTGCGGCCTGCCGCCACTGGCCTCCTGGAAGAAGTTGGTCCGCAGCGTGGCCTTGATGACCGTCAGGAAGGCCCGCAGGATGCGGTCCTCGTCGAGGCTCGCCACCTGGTCCAGCGCGCTGTCCAGCTCCTCCAGGAGCGCGTCGACCAGCTCGTGACCGGCCTTCTGCCGGTCCGGCGACATCCGCGCCTCGAACAGTGACACGAGCAGACGGGTCGTGTGGACGTTGTCACGGAGGGTGTCCTCCATGTAGTCCTGGCTGAAGGTGGAACCCGCCTGCTTCAGGTACTTCGCGTACGCCCGCAGCACCATGGCCTGCCGCCAGGTCAGCCCGGCGCTCAGCACCAGCGAGTTGAACCCGTCGTTCTCCGCGCGCCCCGTCCAGGTCGCGGCGAATGCCTCCTGGAACCGCTCGCGCCCGTCCTCGCCCAGGTAGTCCCCGTTGCCGCCCGGCGTCTTGGGCACCCGCAGCCCGAAGTCGTAGATCCAGGCGGTCGTACGGTCCGCGCAGCGCAGCTCGTAGGGCCGCTCGTCGACGACCTCCACCCCGAGCCGGCTGAGCACGGGCAGGACCGCGGACAGGGAGACGGACTCGCCCCTGCGGTAGATCTTGAACCGGCGGTCGCCGGGCCCGGCGCCCACGGGCTCGTACAGGTTCAGCGCGAAGTCCTCGCCGCCCTCGGAGGTGTCCAGCTCCTCGAGACGGACCAGGTCCGCGACGGCCGCGCGCGGGGAGTGGTCCGCCTTGTAGCCCTCGGTGAAGGCACCCGCGTACCGGCGCAGCAGCTCGGCCGCGCGCTCCTCGCCGACCTCGGCGTTCAGCGCCTCGCCGAACCCGTCGGCCCACGAGCGGGCGGCGTCCACCAGCCGCCCCTCGATGCGCTCCTTGTCGGCGTCGCTGAGGTGGGGCAGTTCGGTGCCCTGCGGGACGCGGACCACGAAGTGCAGCCGGGACAGCACCGACTCGGTGTTCCAGGCGGTGAAGTCGACGCTGGTGCCGCCGAGCTCCTCCTTGAGGATGTCGATGATGCGCAGCCGCACCGCCGTGGTGTAGCGGTCGCGCGGCAGGTAGACCAGGGCGGAGTAGTAGCGCCCGTACTCGTCCTGGCGCAGGTAGAGCCGCAGCCGGCGCCGCTCCTGCAGGTAGAGCACGGAGGTGGCGATGGCGAGCAGCTCGTCGACCGGCGTCTGGAAGAGCTCGTCGCGCGGGTACGTCTCCAGGATCTGCAGCAGGTCGCGCCCGTCGTGGCTGTTGGGCGAGAACCCGGCGCGCCGGAGCGCCTCCTGCACCTTGCGGCGGATGACGGGCACCCGGCGCACGGACTCGGTGTACGCGGCGGACGAGAACAGGCCGAGGAACCGCCGCTCCCCGATGACGTTGCCCTCGGCGTCGAACTTCTTCACGCCGACGTAGTCGAGGTAGCTCGGGCGGTGCACGGTGGCGCGGCTGTTGGCCTTGGTGAGGACGAGCAGCCGGTGCTCGCGGGCCTTGGCCCGGGCGTCGCGGGGCAGGCGCTCGAAGGACGGGCTGACGGGGTGGCTGTCGTCGCCCTGGTGCTGCGGGTCGGCGCGCAGGATGCCGAGCCCGGTGCCGGCGACGGCGGCGAGCGAGTCGTCGTCCCGCAGCTGGTACTCCCGGTAGCCGAGGAAGGTGAAGTGGTCCTGGGCCAGCCAGCGCAGCAGCTCGCGGGCCTCCTCGATCTCCTCCTGGCGCAGGTCGTCCGCCACGGGTTCGGAGGGCAGCTCGTCGGCGATGCGGACCGCCGCGTCCCGCATCTTCTCCCAGTCCTCGACGGCCTCGCGCACGTCGGAGAGGACCCGCAGCAGGTCCGCGGTGATCTGCCGGAGGTCGGCGCGGTCGGTCTCCCGGTCGATCTCGACGTGGATCCAGGACTCGACATGGGCGTCGTGCGGCAGCTCGCCGGCGGCGGCCGGAGTGGTGAGGACCTCGATGAGTCTTCCCGTCACGTCCCGCCGGACGACGATCTGCGGGTGGATGACGACGTGGATGCCACGCCCCTGCCGCGACAGCTCGTTGGTGACCGAGTCGACGAGGAAGGGCATGTCGTCCGTGACGACCTCGACGACGGAGTGGCTGCAGGTCCAGCCGTTCTCCTCGACGGTCGGGGTGTGCACCCGCACGTTGGCCGTGCCCTGGGGACGCGTCTCGGCCAGCCGGTGGTGCGAGAAGGCGGCTCCGAGGAGGTCGACCGGGTCGCGGCCGGTGAGGTCCTCCGGGGCGATGTGCAGGTAGTAGCGCTGGAGGAAGGCGAGTACGGCGTCCCGGTCCGGTGTGCCCTCGCCCGTCGTCCCGGTCGGTGGGTTTCCCCCGACCGGACTGTTCTCAGCTACCCGGGCGGCCCGATCGAGCAGCTCGGCCTTGGCTTCGTCCAGCTTGGTCTGCATGGTCCTCTGGCTCCTGTCGCGCGCCATTGCGTGACGTTGAAGGATTCTCGGTGTGCGACCCTCCGACGCAACGTCTGGACGCGGGGTGTCCGGTCTGATCCGACGCTATGCCGCAAGGTGAGGTGAGCGAGGGGTTATCAGCCATTCTCGGCATCCCCGAAAGGTGTGACGCTGCTCTCGGCGAGCCGTCCCCGGACTGTTCCGGCCTCCCGGGAGCCCTTCCGGCTCCCTCCCGCCCGCGTGAGTCGGCGACCGCCGCCCGGTCACGGCTGTCGGCCGTGCTCTCCGGGCGCTGGGCAGGGACGACGAGGCCCCCGCGGGTTATCGCGCTGATCACCTCACAAGGCTATCGCTCCGGACGGGCCCCCCGTCATGAGCTGTATGTATACAAAAGCAGGGGTCGAACTTTGACGTTTCGCACAGGGAGACCCGCCAGGGGCACACCCCCTTGGCAAGCCCCCGCCCGCGCGGCACGTTGCCCATGACGCCCGACGCCGGCGCACACCGCGCCGGGGCGTGACACCACGCCGGAGCACGACACCACGCCGAGGGGGAAGCAGCGACATGTCAGCCAAGATCCTGATCGTCACCGGCGACGCGGCCGAGTCACTGGAGGTCCTCTACCCTCACCAGCGCCTGCGCGAGGAGGGGTACGACGTGCACATCGCGGCCCCCGCCCGCAAGAAACTCCGCCTCGTCGTCCACGACTTCGAGCCCGGCTTCGACACCTACACCGAGAAACCCGGTTACACCTGGCCCGCCGACCTCGCCTTCTCGGAGATCGACCCCGGCCGCTACGCCGCCCTCGTCGTCCCGGGCGGCCGCGCACCGGAGTACCTCCGCAACGACCCCGAACTCCGCAAGATCCTCAAGTCCTTCTTCGACACGGACAAGCCGGTGGCCCAGATCTGCCACGGCCCGCTGCTGACCGCCGCCGTCGGCGCCCTCCGCGGCCGCCGGGTCACGGCGTACCCGGCACTGGAGCTGGACATGCAGGCCGCCGGCGCCACCTTCCAGGACGCCGAGGCGGTCGTCGACGGCACGCTCGTGTCGTCCCGCTGCTGGCCGGACCACTCCCGCTGGATGCGGGAGTTCCTCACGGTCCTGCGCGCCAAGGCCCCCGTGTCCTGACGCCACCCCGCGGAGCGCCACCCGGCGAGGGTGCCTCCCGGCGCGCTACGCCACCAGCCGCTCGGCCTCCGTCACCGCCTCCTCCAGGGTGTCGACCACGGGCACGCCCACGCCCTCGAGGCTGGAGCGGCTGTGTGAGCCACCGGTGTAGAGCACCGCCTGCGCCCCGGCGTGCCGCGCCGCGACCGCGTCGTCGGCCGCGTCCCCGATGACGACCACCCGCGAGGGACGCACCCCGGCCAGCGCGGCCAGGTGCCGCACCATGTGCTCGGCCTTGCTGCCGCCGGACGGCCCGGTCCGCCCGTCGACACGTATGAAGTGCGGCTCGATCCCGAAGCCCCGGACCAGCGGGACCAGTTCCTCGTGGCCGTACATGCTGAGGATGGACTGGCTGCGCCCGGCCGCTCCCCAGCCCGCGAGCAGGGCCGGCACCCCCTCGGTGAGCCCGCAGACCGTGCGGTGCTCCGTGTAGTACCGGTGGAAGGTCTCGTCCATGACCTCCCACTCGTCGAGCGTCGGCAGCCGGCCGAGCAGCCGCTCGTAGAACTTCGGCACCGGCACGCAGTACAGCGCCCGGTACCGGTCCAGCGTGATCGGTGCGATGCCCAGCTCGGCGAAGGCGGCGTTCGTCGCCCCGATGACCGCGTCGTTGTCGTGGAAGAGGGTGCCGTTCCAGTCCCAGACGATGTGTGCTGCTCCGTGCTTCCCCATACCCGAGAACGTACCCGCAGCCACTGACAACGCACGGTGACGGGTCACGCACGGTGACCGTACGGCGGGCCCGTCAGTCGCCCGCCGGCCCCACCAGGGTGGGGATCTCCTGCGTCGCGTACCAGAGCAGTTCGTGGTCCTCGGCGCCGTCCACGGTGAACCGGGCGTCGTCGTCCCCCTGGTCCGCGGCTCCCAGCGCCGCCGCGGCGGCGGCGACGTCGGCCTCGGCGTCGTCCGCGTCGACGTGCACGGCTGCCGCCTTGCCGAGCGGCACGGACCCGGCCACCCGGACCTCGCCGAGCGCCACGGGGTCCAGGCCGCGGTCGGGATCGGCCACGGCCGCCCCGTCGGGTACGTCCACGGCGACGACGACCCGCCGCCGGGCGGCCGCGGGGTCCACCGCGAGGAGCCGCAGGGAGGCGAGGGCGGCGCGGTTGAGCGCGGCGTACTCCAGCTCCTCGATGTCGTCGGACAGGTACCACTCGCGCAGCGCCGGCGTCACGGCGTACGCGACGAACGGTCCTTCACCCAGCTCACCCGTCTCGTACGCCGCGGCGAGACCGGGGAGGGTCAGAGGGACGTAGACGCGCATGACGAGCCGCTTTCGTAGTCGGGAAGGGCCGCCGGAGGGGTACGGGGGCCTCCGCCGGGTCACCCCAGGATACGTGCGGGGTACGTGCGGGGGTCCCCCATCGGGTCCCGGCCGCGCCCGTCGGGGCGTCCACCCGCCGCCTCTCCGTTCACCCGGTGCGCCCCGGGAACGCCCTGCGTTCCGCTCGCCCGCGTCACCCTGATAGGTGGTCGTTCCGGCGGCCCCGCCGCGCCCGCGGACCGCCTTGCGACCGCCGGTCCGCGCCCCGTACAAGGTCCTCAGCAAGTAGTTACCGGCCGGTATCCACCGGCTGCCGACCGCGGCGACCGACTCCGGGCGGCACACGAGTGGCACACGAGAACGGGGACTTCCATGCACAAGGTCATGACCAGGCCCAGGCGCCGGCCGGCCGCCCGCCCGCCCGTCCGCCACGACTCCCCGCGCCCCGGTGGCGGCCTGCCGGGACGCGCGGCGCGCACGGTCGGCGCCGCTCCGCGCGACGGGCTCGACCACTTCACCGAACTGCTGCTCGGGGTGCTGAGCGGGCAGCGTCCGGTGCACAGCATGCTGCGGCACACCGTGGGCCGCGCCTACGACGAACTGGCCTGGCTCGCCGAGCACGGCCCCCTGCGCACCACCCGCGGCACCCGTCCCGTCGTGCGCGCCATCGGCTACTGCGAGCCCCGTCCGGGCGTCATCGAGGCCTTCGTCCGTGTCGGTGCCGGCGACCGGCTGTGCGCCATGGCCTTCCGGCTGGAGCACGGCTCCGGCAGCCGCTGGCGCTGCGCGGCCGTGGAACTGGGCGGGCCGAGGATGCCGCACGCGGACGACGACTGAGAGCCTGCGTCCTGAATCCGGTCAGGTCCGGAAACGCCGAAGGCCGGGCACCCCAGGAGGTGCCCGGCCTTCACTCGGACGTCTCTCGTGCGGCGGGCGTCACTTCTTGCGGCGCCGGCCGCCCTTCGCCTGCTTGCGGCGCTCGGCGCGCGTGAGGCCGTCGGCCTCGGAGCGGACGGGCTCGTCGTCGGTGGGCAGGTCGCCCTCGACGACACCGCCCTCGCCGTCCACCGTGGGCGCGGAGAAGTGCAGCCGCTCCCGGCGCTGCGGGGCCTCCAGGCCCTTGGCGCGGATCTCCGGACGGGCGCCCGCCTGGGCCGGCACCGTGTCCTGCTTGTCCAGCGACGGCGACGCCGACGGACCCGCGTCCTCGACGGGGACCTCCTCGACCTGCTGCTCGACCTGGACCTCCAGGTTGAACAGGTAGCCGACGGACTCCTCCTTGATGCCCTCCATCATGGCGTTGAACATGTCGAAGCCCTCCCGCTGGTACTCGACCAGCGGGTCCTTCTGCGCCATCGCCCGCAGGCCGATGCCCTCCTGGAGGTAGTCCATCTCGTAGAGGTGCTCGCGCCACTTGCGGTCCAGCACGGACAGCACGACGCGGCGCTCCAGCTCGCGCATGATGTCGGGGCCGAGCTGCGTCTCCCGCTCCTCGTACTGCGCGTGGATGTCGTCCTTGACCGACTCGCCGATGAACTCGGCGGTCAGCCCGGCCCGGTCGCCGGCCGCCTCCTCCAGCTCGTCGATGGTGACCTTCACCGGGTAGAGCTGCTTGAACGCGCCCCACAGCCGGTCGAGGTCCCACTCCTCGGCGAAGCCCTCGGCGGTCTCGGCGGAGATGTACGCGTCGATCGTGTCGTCCATGAAGTGCAGGATCTGCTCGCGCAGGTCCTCGCCCTCCAGGACGCGGCGCCGCTCGCCGTAGATGACCTCGCGCTGGCGGTTGAGGACCTCGTCGTACTTGAGGACGTTCTTGCGGGTCTCGAAGTTCTGCTGCTCGACCTGCGACTGGGCGGACGCGATCGCGCGGGTGACCATCTTGTTCTCGATCGGCACGTCGTCCGGCACATTGGCCATGGACATCACGCGCTCGACCATCTGGGCCTTGAACAGGCGCATCAGGTCGTCACCGAGGGACAGGTAGAAACGGGACTCGCCCGGGTCGCCCTGACGGCCGGAGCGGCCGCGCAGCTGGTTGTCGATGCGGCGCGACTCGTGCCGCTCGGTGCCGAGGACGTAGAGCCCGCCGAGCGCCTCGACCTCGTCCTTCTCCGCCTTGACGGCCTGCTCGGCCTTCTCCAGGGCGGCGGGCAGGGCCGCGGCCCACTCCTCGATGTGCTCCTCGGGGTCGAGGCCACGCTGGCGCAGCTCCGCCTCGGCGAGGTCCTCGGGGTTGCCGCCGAGCTTGATGTCGGTACCGCGGCCGGCCATGTTGGTGGCCACGGTGACGGCGCCCTTGCGGCCGGCCTGGGCGACGATCGTCGCCTCCCGGTCGTGCTGCTTGGCGTTGAGCACCTCGTGCTGGACGCCTCGCTTGCTGAGCTGCTGCGAGAGGTACTCGGACTTCTCGACCGAGGTGGTGCCGACGAGGATCGGCTGGCCCTTCTCGTGCTTCTCGGCGATGTCGTCGACGACCGCGTCGAACTTCGCGACCTCGGTGCGGTAGATCAGGTCCGACTGGTCCATACGGACCATCGGCTTGTTGGTCGGGATCGGGACCACGCCGAGCTTGTAGATCTGGTGGAACTCGGCGGCCTCGGTCATCGCCGTACCGGTCATGCCGGAGAGCTTGTTGTAGAGGCGGAAGAAGTTCTGCAGGGTGATCGTGGCGAGCGTCTGGTTCTCGTCCTTGATCGGCACCCCCTCCTTCGCCTCGATCGCCTGGTGCATGCCCTCGTTGTAGCGGCGGCCGGCGAGGATACGGCCGGTGTGCTCGTCGACGATCATGACCTCGTCGTCGATGACGACGTAGTCCTTGTCCTTCTTGAAGAGCTCCTTGGCCTTGATGGCGTTGTTCAGGTAGCCCACCAGCGGGGTGTTCACCGACTCGTACAGGTTGTCGATGCCCAGCCAGTCCTCGACCTTGGCGACGCCGGGCTCGTGGATCGCGACCGTGCGCTTCTTCTCGTCGACCTCGTAGTCGCCGGTCTCCTCGACGCCCTTGAGCGGGTTGCCGGGCTCACCTCGCTTCAGCCTTCTGACCAGCTTGGCGAAGTCCCCGTACCACTTGGTGGCCTGGTCCGCCGGACCGGAGATGATCAGCGGCGTACGGGCCTCGTCGACGAGGATGGAGTCGACCTCGTCGACGATGGCGAAGTTGTGACCGCGCTGGACGAGTTCGTCCTTGGACCACGCCATGTTGTCGCGCAGGTAGTCGAAGCCGAACTCGTTGTTCGTGCCGTACGTGATGTCGCAGGCGTACTGCTCGCGCCGCTGGGCGGGCGTCATGTTGGCGAGGATGCAGCCGACGTCCAGGCCCAGGAACTTGTGGACGCGCCCCATCATCTCGGAGTCGCGCTCGGCCAGGTAGTCATTGACCGTGATGAGGTGGACGCCCTCGCCGGACAGCGCGTTCAGGTACGCCGGCAGCGTGCCCACCAGCGTCTTGCCCTCACCGGTCTTCATCTCGGCCACGTAACCCATGTGCAGGGCGGCGCCGCCCATCAGCTGCACGTCGTAGTGGCGCTGGCCGAGGACGCGCTTGGCGGCCTCACGGACGGTGGCGAACGCCTCGGGCAGCAGGTCGTCCAGGCTCTCACCGTCCTGGTAGCGCTGCTTGTACTCGTCGGTGAGGGCCCGCAGATCGGCGTCGGAGAGGTCGACGAAGTCCTCTTCGATGGAGTTGACCTGGTCCGCGATGCGGTGCAGCTTGCGCAGGATCTTGCCTTCGCCTGCACGCATGATCTTCGAGAGGACGGACACGGGGGTTTGTCTCCTTGCCGGTCGGGCCTGGGACGGGTCGGTTGTACTGACGGGTTCCACAGAGCTGTGAGCAACGGCCATCGTAAGCGAGGACCCGGTCACGCCGGGAGGCCTGGCGACGACAGCCACCAGGACAACGGCCGGGCGCGGCGGATGGTGCCGCGTCGGACCCACGAAATGCGTGGTGCGTCATCAGTTCCTCACGGTGCGTGACGCCGTGCGCCGTCCTGTGCGCCCGTTCGAAAGGAATGGCGCCCTCGCGCCCCACCGCGCGGACTCGCCCGATGGGGCGGGCCGAAGTCGGCAACCACGCCTCGCGCGCGGCGGCCGTGAAGGCGGGCTTCACCCCGGAGGGCACCCTCCGGTCGGCCGTCGTCCGCGGGAACGTCCGCCGCGACTGCTGGACGTGCTCACTGCTCCCGTCGGACCCGGGCCTGCCGTCGACCGCGCCCTGCCCGCCGCCGCCGTCCTGACCTGCGTAGGGCCCCCGCTGTCAGTGGCACCGCCTATCGTGCGCCCCATGACGAGCCTGCCGCTCCCCACCGCCGAACTGACCGCCGACGAGGCCCGCCGCGTCATCCTGCGGGCCCAGGGCTTCCTGGGCGCACCCGACCGCCGGGCAGGCGTCCGCGGTGTGCTCCGGCACCTCGGCGCGGTGCAGCTGGACACGATCTCGGTACTGGCCCGTTCACACGAACTCGTCCCGTACGCCCGCCTCGGCGCCGTGGGCCGCAAGGCCGTCGAGGGCGCGTACTGGTCCACCGCGCCCGGCACGGCCCCGGCGCGGCCGCACGCCTTCGAGTACTGGTCGCACGCGGCCTGCGTCCTCCCCGTCGAGGAGTGGCCCCACTTCGCCTTCCGCCGCCGCGCCTACCGCGCCCGCCCGCACTGGAGCCACGAGCTCCCGGAGGGCGCGTACGACCGCGTGATCAAGCAGCTGCGGGCCGAGGGGCCGCTCACGGCCACGGAGCTGGGTGGCGCGAAGCGGACCAGCGAGTGGTGGGACTGGTCCGGCGAGAAGGTCGCCGTGGAGCGCGCCCTGATGTACGGCGAGGTGGTGTGCGTGGAGCGCCGTGGCTGGAAGCGGGTGTACGACCTCGCCGAGCGTGCGATCCCGGCCGGCCTGCTGCACACCGAGCTGGACGACACCGAGTGCCTGCGCCGCCTCGTGCGCCTCGCCGGTGAGGCCCTGGGCGTCGGCACGCGCGCGGACATCGCGGACTACCACCGGCTCAAGGGCGAGCAGGTCGACGCGGTGATCGCGGACTCGGGGCTGGTCCCGGTGACGGTCGAGGGCTGGTCCAAGCCCGCGTGGGCCGATCCGGCGGCCCTGGTGACACCGCCGCGCGGCCGGCACCGTACGACGCTCCTGTCGCCCTTCGACTCCCTCATCTGGGATCGTGCCCGCACGGAGCGCGTCTTCGACTTCACGCACCGCCTGGAGGCCTACGTCCCCAAACGCAAGCGGGTGCACGGCTACTTCGCGATGCCGGTCCTGGCCGGAGGCCGCCTCGTCGGCCGCGTCGATCCCGCCCGCGACGGCCGCACCCTGGTGGCCAGGCAGGTGACCCTGCGGAACCACAAGGCGGTGCCCGCCGTGGCGCAGGCGCTGCTGGAGGCCGCCGACTGGGTCGACTGCACGAACGTACGTGTGGAGCGGGTGGACGCTCCCGAGCTGGGCGAGCCGCTGACCAGAGAACTGGCCCGCGCGCTGACGTGACACCGGCGGGACGGCCGGGTCCGCGCACCGGCCGGGCCGTCAGCGGATCTCGAGGATCTTTTCCCGCATCGCATAGACCACGGCTTCCATCCGGGAGTGCAGCTGGAGCTTTTCCAGGATGTTCCGCACGTGGTTCTTCACCGTGTTCTCGGAGATGAACAACTCCTTGGCGATGTCGCGGTTGTTCATTCCCGTGGCCACCAGCTTGAGGACTTCCAGCTCACGGTCGGTCAGCCGCGGCGCGGGCACGAGGCGCCGTTCGTCCGTGCGCTGGATCATCGACTTGAATTCCGTCAACAGCTTCGACGCCATCGAGGGGCTGATCTGCGACTGCCCGTCGGCGACCGCGCGAATGGCCGTGGCAACCTCGTCCGTGGAGATCTCCTTCAGGAGATAGCCGGTCGCGCCCGCCTTGATCGCCTCGTAGAGATCGGCTTCCTCGTCGCTGATCGTCAGCATGATGATCTTCGCACTGGGAGCCACCTCCTTGATGGAGGTGCAGGCCTCGATGCCTCCCCTTCTGGGCATGCGCACGTCCATCAGCACGATGTCGGGCAGCAGGTCGGCCGCCTTGTCGACCGCCTCCGCCCCGTCCCCGGCCTCGCCCACGACCTGGATGTCCTCCTCGGCCGCGAGCACGATCTCCAGACCGCGGCGGAAGAGCGCGTGGTCGTCCACCACGAGGACCCGGATGGGCTCCTTGCGTGGGGAGCCCGCCTCCGGGCCCATGCCGACGACGCCGCCGCCGGCATCCTCGTCACGCATCGGTCCGAAGCTGTCCGCCATCGTTCCTCCCCCTAGAAGGCCGTGGCCTGTGTTCCTGTGCCATCGCCAACCCAAGGCAACAGCCCACCGGTTGGGGCCGGTCCGGCCATGATTCCACGTCCGGACGGCCGCGCGGTGACGGAGCGGGCGGCCGGGCGGTCGCACAGGGGTGCCCCCGGGGGCGCGCGCACCCTCCAGGGGCACCGGATCGGCTGTCACCCGGCAGGTCAGCCGCCGAGCGCGTCGCCCCCGGAGGCCGACTGCCCCTCGGTCACCATGGGGTCCGTGCTCAGGTGGATGACGCCGTAGTCGTAGGCGTGCCGCCGGTAGACGACACTCGGCTCCTTGGTCTCGGAGTCGACGAACAGATAGAAGTCGTGCCCGACCAGCTCCATCTCGTAGAGCGCCTGGTCGAGGGTCATGGGCGAGGCGACGTGCGTCTTCTCGCGCACGACGAGGGGCCCTTCACCCTGCACTTCCAGCGAGCCGATCTTCTTGGTGGGCACATCGCCCGGCTCTTCCTCGCGGACCGCCTCGCCGTTCACGTCCAGCGTCGCCACGCCCGGGACGTGGTCGGCGACCTCGGCGGCCGTGAGACGCCGGGTACCGCGGCGGGTGTTGCGCTTGTCATGCTGCTTGCGCAGCCGCGCCTCGAGCTTGTCCGCCGCCAGGTCGAGCGCCCCGTACGGATCGCTGGCCGCCGCCTCCGCGCGGATCACCGGACCGCGGGTGCGGAGGGTGATCTCCACTCGGTCCGAGCGGTCGGCCTGTCGGGGATTCGGCTCCTTGGACACCTCGACGTCCAGGCTGATCACTTTGCCATCGAGCTTCTGGATCTTCTCCAGCTTCAGCTTGTCGGCCACGTGCTTCCGGAACCGCTCGGGCACTTCGGTCTTGCGGCCCTTGACGACGATGTCCACGCAGAACTCCGTTCCGGGATGTCGCTCCGCTCCACCGGCGGAGCATCTCCCTTGTGCACCAGGCTCCGGCATATTCCGGAACCCCTGACTCGGTGACGTCCACCTCCCGCCATCGGCGATTTCCTCGCCTGCCGGCACGGGCCTTCGCGGGAAACCCGCGGTACGGCATTCCGATATACGGGGAAGGGCTCGCGCCTTTCCCTCACAACCGAACATATCTCGCCGGGACGGATGGCGTCACCCTCTACTGCCGCGTACCTCCGTTCAGGTGAATTACCCCTCTCATTACCTGCAACGCAGTGCGTCCCCGTTCAGTTCCGGTTCATTTCGAAGGACTCCGGTGAAGCGGCGACCACAGCGGCCCGGACCGCATCCCCGGCGGTGTCCCTGCTCGCTCTTCCCAGTACCCCTTCTGACCGGTACGCCTCCCCCGTTCTCGAGGAAACCGGCTCCTCCTCCGTCGCTGTCGTCACCCCTGCCGTCCATTGCGCTCTTCCTTCCCGCGCCATGCCGTCGTACACGGCTGTTTCCCGACGCGCCGCCCGCAGTGCACGTGCCGCCTCCGCCAGCGAGGCCCCCGTCGTCATCAGGTCGTCGACGAGCACGATCCGGCCACCCGCCAGCAGCCGTCCGCCGCCGGCGGCCACGGCCAGGGCACCGGCGAGGTTCTCCAGCCGCTGCCGGGAGTCGAGACCCGCCTGGTCGGCCACGGGCCGCCGCTGCCGCAGCACGCCGAGCACCCGGGCCGGCGTACCCGTACGCCGCAACTCCCCCGCGGCGGCCAACGCGATCCGCCGCGCCGGGTCGTGCCCCCGCGCCCGTACCGCCCCGCGCGACGAAGGGACGGGCACGAGCAGGACGGGTTCCCGCACGGCCGCTCCCCCTTGCGCCACGGGCGGAACGGCCGTCGCGTCCCGCCTCCCGGCCGGTGCCGGCCCGACGCCTCGCACGCCATCCGGTACGGCCCCGGCCCCGTGCCCGTTCACCTGCTCGGCCCCGGTCCCGCGCAGGCCCGCCCTGACGGCCCCCGCCAGAGCCGTTCCGAGCGGTGCCGCGAGTCCCAGCGCGCCGCGTTCCTTGTGGGCGAGGAGCAGCGCCCGCACCTCGTCCGCGTACGGAGCCACCGCATGCACCACGGGCAGGCCCGGCGGCTCCGGCACCGGCCGGACCCGGCGTGGTCCGGCACGCCCGACAGCGTCCCGGCACTCCGGGCAGAGCAGGGCGCGAGGCCTCCCGCAGCCCGCGCACTCGGCCGGCAGCACCAGGTCAGTGAGGTCCTGCCACCACCCCCGCATGCCCACCACTGTGCCGATGCCCACGCCGTCCGGCCACCCCTGTGGACAACCACCTGTGGACGACCGACCGTGCCCGCATACGGCCTTCCCCCACACGAGCGCACACCGCGCCGCACCCGCTGACCGAGGCCGCCGGGACCCCGCGCCCGCGCTGCTCCGGCACTACCCGGGATAGACCGGCGCCGTCCCGTCCTCCACCACCTGCTGCCACTGCGAGCCCGAGGACAGCCGCACGATCCCGTCCTCCGAGTGCGCCACCAGCGGCAGGCTCTCGTCCTCGGACGCGGCGATCTCCTGCACCCCCGTGAGCGCCGCGAGTTCCGGGCCGCCCGGCATCGAGCCGTCGACCTGCACGTACCGCATCTGCTGCACGCCGCCCGATTCACGGCCCACCACCACGAGCCGGCCGTCACCGGCCCACGACATGGCCCTGACCTCCTCCAGCCGGGGCGCCACCGACCGCAGGTCCACGATCGACACGTCCGTCGCGCCGTCCGCGCCGGACTCCCGCTCGATCCGGCCGATGAGCAGCGACGACCGCTTGCCGTCGGCCTGCTGCACGATCAGCGCGATCCGCACCCCGTCCGCGGCCACGCGCACCGCCTCGATACGGCCGTCCAGCTCCGGTGTCGTGACCTCCACCGGCTCGCCCGCGCCGTCCGGCAGCATCAGCAGCCGGGGGTCGTCCGGGTCACGGTCGGCGACCCACAGGCCGTCCTGGCCGTCCCAGCTGGGCGTCGTCAGCCGGTCACCCTCGGTCTGTCCCTCGCTGTGCACGACCGGCTCCCCGAGCGAACTGCCCGAGGCCAGCGAACCGACGTACAGGTCGCTCCCGTCGAGCGACACACCGGCCGCCCGGTCCTCGTCGCGCGCGACAGCGGCCGAGCGGAAACTCATGTCGCCGTCACCCAGGGCACCGGGCACCGCCTCGGGAACCGGGTCGCTGCCCCTGACCGGCATGCGGACGAGCCGATCGTCGTCGGCGATGAAGTACTCGAACTCCGGGGTGTTCCCCGCGCCGTGCGCGGCGACGGCATCGGCACGGTCCTCGTCGAGCCTGCACAGCTGCGCCCCGCCCGAGCCCTGCAGCTCGACCTCGTCCACCCCCGTGGGCATCAGGTCCCGGAGCGTGAAAAGCAACTGGGCCGCCATCTCGTTGCACTTGCCCCGCGTCACGTGGTCGGCCTTGTCGTTGAGCGGGACGGTCAGCTTGTTCTGGTCGTCGGGCGTCAGCGGCTCGACGCCCTTCCGCAGCGCGGTCCCCGACGGGAAGCTGGTCCTGGCCACCGGATCCAGCCAGCGGGTCGGGCCCTGCAGGAGCGACTCCACCATCTGGGTCACCGGATGCACCTGCCGCCGCACGTAGATCGGGTCGGCGACGGTCCCCAGCTGCCCGAGCTGCGTGGACGAGGTGAAGTAGTACTTGTTGACCGACACGTAGGTGCGCGTGAAGTCGGACCTGCCCATCACCACGCCCTGCGGCAGCCGGTCGATGCGCCACTGCTTGCTGTCCTCGAGCCGGGTGAGGTGCACCGTCTCGCTGTAGGATCCCTCGGCGGGTTCGTAGGCGTTCTGCGCGTCCACCCGGGCGACGGTCTGTCCGGTCAGCCGGAACACGACGTCGCCGCCCTCCTCACGGGTCCTCGAGGGCACCGAAAGCCTGTTCGGCCCTTCGGCGAGGACCGTCGTCGACGCACCCGGCCGCCATTCCGCGAGCGCGTCCCCGGTCAGGTACTTGCGTGCCGTCTCGTAATCCGGATCGTCGCTGGTGAGGGCCTCCAGGAAGCCCTGCATGATCTCGGAGGGCTGGGCGTCGTCGGACGGCGGCAGGGCGAAGACCCGGACCTGCGCGTCCTGCCGCGGCGTGGACTCGACGTCCCGCAGATCCCCGCTGTCCGGCATCGAGGCACATCCGGCCAGCAGTACGGCGGCACCGCCGGCGCACATCGCCACACGTATCGGACGCCTTCGGCCACGTCCCCCACGATCAGCGCCCACGGAACGCCTCCCCTTGTTCGTACTGGTCCGAGCCGTTCCCGGGCCGGGACGAGTGCTCCGGGTCCCGCTCCTGCTCCCGCTCGCCGTCCACCGCGCCCCCGTCGAGCACGGGCGCACTCCCGGTGGGCCGGGGCACCACGCGCGCGCCGTTTCCGGGCAGCGCCGTCGGATCGGCGGTGGCCGTCCCGGCCGGTCGGGGACCTATGGCCGCCCTCGCGGGCGCGTCCTCACCGGCGGACTGCACCGGAACGGTGGCGAGCTTGCCGCCGCCGGAGGGCCGGCCCGCCTCGCCGAGTCCGCGGTTGCCCCGCGAGTCCTTCGGTTCCAGCGGGATCGGGGACCCGCGCAGCGGCTCGTCGGCGGTGCGCGGCAGCGTCAGCCGGAACTGCGACCCGCCGCCCGGCTCGCCCCACGCCTGCAGCCAGCCTCCGTGCAGCCGCGCGTCCTCCAGGGCGATCGACAGCCCCAGGCCCGTACCACCGGTGGTACGGGCGCGTGCCGGGTCCGCCCGCCAGAAACGGCTGAACACCCGGGTCGCCTCACCCGGCTTGAGACCCACCCCGTAGTCGCGCACCGCGACCGCGACCGCGCCGCCCGCCGCCGCCAGCCTGACCACGACGTCCTTGCCCTCGCCGTGCTCCACGGCGTTGACGACGAGGTTGCGCAGCACCCGCTCCACACGCCGGGCGTCCGCCTCGGCCACGACGGGCTGCTGGTCGCCGGCCACGCGGATCCGCGTGCCCTTGCGCTCGGCGAGCGGCTCGGCCCCGCTGACGACCCGCCGTACGACCTCCCTGAGGTCGATCGGCTCCGCCTCCAGCGCCGCCGCGCCCGCGTCGAACCGGCTGATCTCCAGCAGGTCCGCGAGCAGCGACTCGAACCGGTCCAGCTGGTCGGCGAGCAGCTCCGCCGACCGCGCGGTCACCGGATCGAAGTCGACGCGCGCCTCATGGATGACATCGGCGGCCATCCGGACCGTGGTCAGCGGCGTCCGCAGCTCGTGCGACACGTCGGAGACGAACCGCCGCTGCATCCGCGACAGGTCCTCCAACTGCTGGATCTTGGTCTGCAGGTTCTGCGCCATCTTGTTGAAGGCCTCGCCGAGCCGCGCGATGTCGTCCTCGCCGGTGACCTTCATCCGTTCCTGCAGCCGTCCCGCGGACAACCGCTCGGCGATCCCCGCCGCCATCCGTACGGGAGTGACGACCTGCCGCACCACCAGCCAGGCGATGGCCCCGAGGAGCACCGTGACGAACAGACCCGCCGTCGCCAGCGTCCCCTTGACCAGGCTCAGCGACCTCTCCTCCTGGGTGAGCGGGAAGAGGTAGTAGAGCTGGTACGGGTCGCCATTGGGGTCATTGACCTGCTTGCCGATGATCAGCGAGGGCTGGGAGTCCCGGCCGTTGGTGTACGACACGCGCGTATAGCTCTGCACCGCGCCGGTGCCGTCGTCCACACGCTCGCGGAGGTCCACCGGCACACTGCGGTCCCAGTCCACTCCGCCCGAGGCACGCGGTCCGAAACCCACGCTGCCGCCGCCCGCGCCCGCCGAGCTGAGCGACACCACGTCGAACGCGCCCTGGCCACCGCTGGAGAGGGACTGCACGAGATTGCTCATCCACTCACCGACGTTCTGCACCGAGTCGCCGTCCGGATCCGCCGACTCGCTCCCGGCCGCGTTCGCCGCGGTGTCGGCCTCCTGGCTCGCGGCCGTGAACCCGCCCGTGGCCTGGCTCTGCGACGCGTTCACCTTGGCGTCGAGCAGTCCGTTGCGCACCTGCCCGATGACGACGAAGCCCAGCAGCAGGACCACGCCGAGCGACATCAGCAGGGTCGTGACGACGATCCTGAGCTGGATGTTGCGCCGCCACAACCGCATCGTGGGCAGCAGCGGACGGCGCACCCAGCGTATGAACAACCTGAGGACCGGGCTGCCCTGCACCCCGCCCTCCAGCAGCCCGCTGTCGAGGAAGCGTCCCCAGCGGGAGCCGCGGGGTCCCTCGGACCCCTGCGGCTCCTCCGGCTTCCGTGCGCTCTGTGGCTGCTCGTGTGGCCCCTCGGACGCCTGTGACCCCGCGGTCCCCGGACCGACAGGCCGCTCCGAGCCGGGCTCCGGCTGGCCGGACGCCGAAGCGGCACTGTCCCCGGACATGTCAGCTGGGCCCCGCCTTGTAGCCGACACCACGGACGGTCACCACGATCTCCGGCCGCTCGGGGTCCTTCTCGACCTTCGAGCGCAGCCGCTGCACATGAACGTTGACCAGCCGGGTGTCCGCCGCGTGACGGTAGCCCCAGACCTGCTCCAGCAGCACCTCACGGGTAAACACCTGCCACGGCTTGCGGGCCAGCGCGACCAGCAGGTCGAACTCCAGCGGCGTCAGCGCGATCGACTGCCCGTCCCGCTTCACCGAGTGACCGGCCACGTCGATCACCAGATCGCCGATGGCGAGCTGCTCCGGAGCCGGCTCCTCCGACCGGCGGAGTCTGGCCCGGATCCGCGCCACGAGCTCCTTCGGCTTGAACGGCTTGACGATGTAGTCGTCGGCCCCGGACTCCAGGCCGACCACCACGTCGACGGTGTCGCTCTTCGCCGTGAGCATCACGATCGGCACTCCGGACTCCGCCCTGATCAGGCGGCACACCTCGATGCCGTCCCGGCCGGGCAGCATCAGGTCCAGCAGCACCAGATCGGGTTTGGCTTCCCGGAAGGCGGCCAGGGCCTTGTCGCCGTCGGCTACGAAAGACGGCTCGAAACCTTCACCACGCAGCACAATGCCGAGCATCTCGGCCAGTGCGGTGTCGTCGTCGACGACAAGGACTCGTCCCTTCATGAATGACATCATCCCATTAGCTAAATCGTTACC
Source organism: Streptomyces sp. CRN 30 (assembly GCF_034105845.1). NCBI lineage: Bacteria > Bacillati > Actinomycetota > Actinomycetes > Kitasatosporales > Streptomycetaceae > Streptomyces > Streptomyces sp. CRN 30. The sequence continues at coordinate 24,025 of NZ_JAVRHI010000369.1, forward strand.
TGGCGTGACCTGTCACACAGCTCGGCAAGCGCCTCGCCCGTCACAGGCGACACGACGCCCTCCTCGGTGACGATGGCCGTCACCAGTTCCGGTGGCGTCACGTCGAAGGCCGGGTTGTACGCCTGCGTCCCCAGCGGCGCCACCGGAATCCCACCTCCCGTCTCCACTCCCGCCATCGGCACCTGGGGTGCCACGATCTCCGTCACCTCGTGCCCGGCCCGCTGCTCCACCTCGATGGACGCGCCGTCCGGGGTGTCGAGGTCCAGCGTCGTCACCGGCGCCACCACGATGAACGGCACGTGGTGGTACCGGGCCAGCACGGCAAGGGGGTACGTCCCCACCTTGTTCGCCACCGAGCCGTCGGCCGCGATCCGGTCGGCCCCGACCAGCACCGCGTCCACCTCCCCGGCCGCGAACAGCGAGCCCGCCGCGCTGTCGGTGAGCAAGGTGTACGCCATCCCGTTGCGCGCCGCCTCGTACGCCGTCAGACGGGCCCCCTGCAGCAGCGGACGCGTCTCGTCGACCCAGAGCCGGCGCAGCCGCCCCAAGCGGTGCGCGGCCAGCGCCACCGCGAAGGCCGTGCCCTCGCCGCCCGACACCAGCGCACCGGTGTTGCAGTGCGTCAGCACCCGGTGCCCGCCCCCCGGCAGCAGCTCGTCGAGCAGCGCGAGTCCGTGCCCGGCCATCCGCGCACTCGCCTCGGCGTCCTCCTGGTGCAGCGCCCGCGCCTCGGCGAGCGCCGCCTCGGCGGCGTGCTTCTGACTCCCGCCCCCGGCGAGCGCCGCCCGGTACGCGGCCCGGGCCCGGCGCACCCCCACCGCGAGGTTCACCGCGGTGGGCCGTGCGCCCTCCAGCCCGGCCGCGGCCTCCTCCACGTCGAAGCCGCGCGCGGCGGCGAGCGCGACACCGTACGCCCCGGCGATGCCCAGCAACGGTGCCCCGCGCACGGCCAGACTACGGATCGCCTCCACCAGGGCGGGCGCGTCCGTGCACACCAGCTCGATCTCTTCGGCCGGCAGCCTGGTCTGGTCCAGGAGGACCAGGACGGGGCCCTCGGGGGGCTCGTCCCAGCGGATCGCGGGGATGCCCGCCGGCCGGTTGCCGTCGCCGTATCGCGCGTACTGATCAGCCATCCGCCCAGTCTGCCCCGTACCGGGCACACAATTGAAGGTGTACAGCCCAGACCGCCCCCGGTCCCCTTGTGAGCACGTCGTGGCACGATGGGCGCCAACCCACCGCCGCGACCGCGGTCGGGCACCGTGAAGGAGCGACGATGAACGACACTCCGGGCTGGGCCTCGCCCGGATCCGCCCCCTCGGACGGCCCGGAGCCGACCGACTCCGCCGGCGCACACCCCCCGCAGCAGCAGCTGGGCCAGGGTGGCACGAACCAGCCGGAGCCGCCGTCCAAGTGGTCCAAGGACCAGCCCCCGCCCGGTCAGTGGTCCGCTCCGGCCCCGCAGGGCCCCGGCCGGACACCGCCGTCCCCTCCGCCCGGCCCGGGCTGGGGAGGCCACCAGCCCGGCGGCCCGGGAGGCCACGGCGGCCAGGGCGGAGGCCCCTACGGAGGCTGGGGAGGTCCGGGCGGCTGGGGAGGGCCCGGCGGCTGGGGAGGACCCCCGCCCGCGGCGAAGCCCGGTGTCATCCCGCTGCGCCCGCTCGGCGTCGGCGAGATCCTCGACGGCGCGGTCTCCACCATGCGCACCTACTGGCGCACGGTCCTCGGCGTCTCGCTGACCGTGGCGGTCGTCACGGAGATCGCGGCCCTCCTGGTCCAGGGCTACCTCCTCGACGACTCGGCCGGATCGCAGGCCCTCAACGACCCCAGCGCCACCCTCGACGAACTGGCCGAGGCCATGGGCAGCGCGATGCTCAGTTCGTCCGTCATCGTCCTGATCACCCTGCTCGGCACCATCGTGGCGACGGCCCTGCTCACGTCCGTCACCAGCCGGGCGGTGCTCGGCAAGCCCGTCACGACGGCGGAGGCGTGGCGCGAGGCACGCCCCCGGGTACTGAGGCTGCTGGGCCTGACCCTGCTGCTGCCGCTCATCGCCGGCGGGATCGTCTTCGTGAGCACCCTGCCCGGCATCCTCGTCGCCGCGGGTGGCCAACCCGAGGCAGGCGCCGGTCTCGCCGTGCTCGGCGGACTCGGCGGGTTCGTCGTGGCCGTCTGGCTGATGGTCCGCTTCTCGCTCGCCTCGCCGGCCCTCATGCTCGAGAAGCAGGGCGTCGCCAAGGCGATGAGCCGCTCGGCCAAGCTGGTGCACGGCTCCTGGTGGCGGGTGTTCGGCATCCAGCTGCTGGCCACGATCATCGCCTACATCGTGGCGTCGATCATCGTCATCCCGTTCGCCTTCCTCGCCGCCGCGCTCAGCGGGGACGGCATGTCCGGCTTCCTCAGCGGCAGCACCGGTGCGCTCGACTGGACGTTCCTCATCGTCAGCGGCATCGGCTCGGTGATCGGTTCCATGATCACGTTCCCCATCACCGCGGGCGTCACCGTGCTGCTCTACATCGACCAGCGCATCCGCCGCGAGGCCCTCGACCTCGACCTGGCCCGCGCCGCCGGAGTCCAGGCCCACGGCACCGACACGCCCGGCGCCCCGGGGAGCTGACGCCGTGCCGGGGGGAGTTCTCAGCACGGCCGTCGCCGCGCTGTCGCACATGGTTCCGCCGACCGGACGGCCTCTGCCGACCACCGGCGGCGCCGTCCTGTCGGCGCTGCCGGCGTCCGAAGACGAGCCGCCGCTCACCCTCCCGCGCGACCCCGCTCGGGAGGCCGCACGGCGCGAGCTGTCCAAGCGGATGTACCACGAGAACGACCCCAGCTGGTTCCAGCGCGCCCTGAACGCCTTCTGGGACTGGGTGGGCAAGGTCTTCGACGCCGCCTCCGCCGCCACCCCGGGCGGCGGGCTCGGCCTCGTCGTCGTCATCGTGGCCGCGCTCGCCCTCGTGGGCGCCCTGTGGTGGCGCCTGGGCACGCCGCGCCGCCTCCCCACCTCGTCCACCGCGCTCTTCGACGACCGCCCCCGCAGCGCCGCCGAACACCGCACGACCGCCGAGGCACACGCGGCCCGCGGCCATTGGAACCAGGCCGTCCAGGAACGCATGCGCGCCGTCGTCCGCTCCCTGGAGGAGCGCGCCCTGCTCGACGTACGCCCCGGCCGCACCGCCGACGAGGCAGCCTCCGCGGCGGGCCGCGTACTCCCCGCCCACGCCGACCGACTGCGCACCGCCGCCCGGGACTTCGACGACGTCACGTACGGCGGCAGATCCGCCGACGACGGGACGTACCGCCGCCTCACCGCCCTGGACGAGGACCTGGAACGCACCAAGCCCGTGCTCACGAGCAGCGCCCACAGCACGGTCCACAGCGCCCGCCGGGGAGCCGCCGAATGACCACCGAGGCCCCCCTCCCGTCCACCTCGGTCTCGCCCACCGCCCGCCGGCTGTGGACCCGTGCGCGCGGTGTCGTACTCGCCCTGCTGCTCCTCCTGGCGGCGGCCGTCGCGATCGCCTCGGTCCGCTCCACCTCCCAGCACGGCATGCTCGACCCGCGTTCGGCGGACCCGTACGGCAGCCGCGCGGTCGCCGAACTGCTCGGCGACCGCGGCGTGTCCACGCGCGTGGTCACCACCCTGGACGAGGCGCGCACCGCGGCCGGGCCCGACACCACCCTGCTGATCGCCGTCCCGGACCTCCTGACGGAGGGCCAGCAGGAGCGGCTCCACGAGACGGCGGAGAACTCCGGTGGCCGTACCGTCCTGATCGCTCCTGGCGCCCCCTCCGTCGGCACCCTCGCCCCGGGCGTCCGCGCGGACGCCGCGCTCAGCTTCGACTCGACGCTCTCCCCCGCCTGCGCCCTGCCGGCCGCCCGGCGTGCCGGCACCGCCGACACCGGCGGCATGCGCTACCACGTCACCGCCCCGGACGCCGGGGCCTGCTACCCCAGCGACGGGCTGCCCGGTCTCGTGCACCTCCCGGCGCCCGAGGGGAACGGCGACACCATCGTCCTCGGCGCCCCCGACATCCTCCTCAACGACCGCCTCGACGAGCACGGCAACGCCTCGCTCGCGCTCCAGCTGCTCGGTTCGCGCCCCCATGTGGTGTGGTACCTCCCCTCGCTGTCCGACGACGCCCTCGCCGACACCGGCGAGCGCAGCTTCTTCGACCTGCTCCCCTCGGGCTGGCTCTGGGGCACACTGCAGCTCTTCGTCGCCGCGGCCCTCGCCGCACTCTGGCGAGCCCGCCGGCTCGGCCCCCTGGTCCCCGAACGTCTCCCCGTCGCGATCCGCGCCTCCGAGACCGTCGAAGGCCGCGCCCGCCTCTACCGCAAGGCCGGTGCCCGCGACCGCGCGGCCGCCGCCCTGCGCTCCACCACCCGCACGCGCCTCGCCCCCCTCGTGGGCGTCCCCCCCGCCCGGGCCCACACGCCCGAAGCCCTGCTGCCCGCCCTCGCCGCCCACCTGCACGACCACCGGGACGGACAGGCGCTGCACCCCCTCCTCTTCGGCCCGCCACCCGGCGACGACGCGGCACTGATCGCCCTCGCCGACCAACTCGACGCCCTCGAAAGTGAGGTACGCCGTCCATGATGGACCCGACCACTGACAACGCCGGGCACACCGGGGATCCGGGCGCAGCCCGCGCCTCCCTGGAAGCCCTGCGCGCCGAGATCGCCAAAGCCGTGGTCGGCCAGGACCCCGCAGTCACCGGCCTCGTCGTCGCCCTGCTCTGCCGCGGTCACGTCCTGCTCGAGGGCGTCCCCGGCGTCGCCAAGACGCTGCTCGTACGCGCCCTCGCAGCCGGGCTCGACCTCGACACCAAGCGCGTCCAGTTCACCCCCGACCTGATGCCGAGCGACGTCACCGGTTCGCTCGTCTACGACACGCGCACCGCCGAGTTCTCCTTCCAGCCCGGCCCGGTCTTCACCAACCTCCTCCTCGCGGACGAGATCAACCGCACCCCGCCCAAGACCCAGTCGTCCCTCCTGGAGGCCATGGAGGAGCGTCAGGTCACGGTCGACGGCACGCCCCGCCCGCTCCCGGACCCCTTCCTGGTCGCCGCGACCCAGAACCCGGTCGAGTACGAGGGCACGTACCCCCTCCCGGAAGCGCAGCTGGACCGCTTCCTGCTCAAACTGACCATTCCCCTCCCCTCCCGCCAGGACGAGATCGACGTCCTGACCCGGCACGCCGAGGGCTTCAACCCGCGCGACCTGCGCGCCGCCGGCGTACGCCCCGTTGCGAACGCCGCCGACCTGGAAGCCGCCCGCGCCGCCGTCGCCAAGACGACGCTCTCCCCCGAGATCACCGCCTACGTGGTGGATATCTGCCGGGCCACCCGCGAGTCGCCGTCCCTCACCCTCGGCGTCTCGCCCCGCGGCGCCACCGCCCTCCTCGCGACCTCGCGCGCCTGGGCATGGCTGACCGGCCGGGACTACGTCACACCGGACGACGTGAAGGCGCTCGCCCTCCCCACCCTCCGCCACCGCGTCCAGATGCGCCCGGAGGCCGAGATGGAAGGCGTGACCGCCGACTCGGTCATCAACGCGATCCTCACCCACGTTCCCGTCCCGCGCTGATGGCACTCACCGGACGCGCCGCCCTCCTGGCGGCCCTGGGATCCCTTCCCGTGGGCATCTTTGAGCCCGGCTGGACGGGCCTCCTCGCGGTGAACGGCCCCCTGGCACTGGCCTGTGCCTGCGACTTCGCCCTCGCTGCGCCCGTACGCCGCCTCGGACTGACCCGCAGCGGCGACACCTCGGTACGCCTGGGCGAGACGGCGGACGTGACCCTCACCGTCACCAACCCCTCCAACCGCCCCCTGCGCGCCCGCCTCCGGGACGCCTGGCCGCCCAGCAGCTGGCAGCCCGGCAGCGAGGTGGCGGCCTCCCGCCACCGCATCACCGTCCCCGCGGGGGAGCGTCGTCGTGTCATGACGCGTCTGCGTCCGACCCGCCGGGGCGACCGCCGGGCGGACCGGGTCACGATCCGCTCGTACGGCCCGCTCGGCCTCTTCGCCCGCCAGGGCACCCACCAGGTCCCCTGGACGGTACGCGTCCTGCCCCCGTTCACCAGCCGCAAGCACCTGCCCTCCAAGCTGGCCCGCCTGCGGGAACTGGACGGCCGTATGAGCGTGCTGACCCGCGGAGAGGGAACGGAGTTCGACAGCCTCCGCGAGTACGTCCCCGGCGACGACACCCGCTCGATCGACTGGCGCGCCACCGCCCGCCAGTCCGCCGTCGCCGTACGCACCTGGCGCCCCGAACGCGACCGGCACATCCTGCTGGTCCTCGACACCGGCCGGACATCGGCGGGCCGCGTGGGCGACGCCCCCCGACTGGACGCCTCCATGGACGCGGCCCTCCTGCTCGCCGCCCTCGCATCCCGCGCCGGCGACCGCGTGGACCTGCTCGCCTACGACCGCCGCGTACGCTCCCTCGTCCAGGGCCGTGCCGCCGGTGACGTCCTTCCCTCACTGGTCAACGCGATGGCCAGCGTGGAACCGCAGCTCATCGAGACGGACGCCCGCGGGCTCACGGCCACGGCCCTCCGTGTGACGTCCCGCCGCTCCCTGATCGTCCTGCTGACCAGCCTCGACGCGGCACCGGTCGAGGAGGGCCTGCTCCCCGTCCTCCCTCAGCTCACGCAACGCCACACCGTCCTGGTGGCCTCGGTGGCGGACCCGCACATCGCCGGCATGGCGAAGGCCCGCGGAACGACCGAGGCCGTGTACGAGGCCGCCGCGGCATCCCAGGCCCAGGCGGAGCGTCACCGGACAGCCGAGCAGCTCCGCCGTCACGGCGTCACCGTCGTCGACGCACCCCCGGAAGACCTCCCACCGGCTCTTGCGGACGCCTACCTCGCTCTCAAGGCAGCGGGGCGCCTCTGATCCGATCTCGGGCGCGCCGGCACGGGCGTCCGGGAGAACGCTCATGAAACGCAGAAAACCCCCGCCCAGTGAACCCGGGCGGGGGTTTTCTCAATGATTGTTCGGCGGCGTCCTACTCTCCCACAGGGTCCCCCCTGCAGTACCATCGGCGCTGTGAGGCTTAGCTTCCGGGTTCGAAATGTAACCGG
>NZ_JAVRHI010000370.1:0-4706 GCF_034105845.1 Streptomyces sp. CRN 30
GCGCACCGCTTGCGGCCGTCCCGCCGTAGCGACGCTGACGTACGTCTACGCCGACTCGACCGCGGTCCTCGGCCCGCTCGCCACCTACGCCGAACCCCACTGCTACGACCTGTGCGCCGAGCACTCCGAGCGCCTCACCGCGCCGCGCGGCTGGGAGGTCGTACGGCTCCTCGACGGCTCGGCCCCCGCCCGGCCCAGCGGTGACGACCTGGAGGCGCTCGCCAACGCCGTGCGCGAGGCGGCCCGTCCGCAGCAGCGCACCGCGGAGGCCACCGCGGGCGATCGCGCGGTCGACCCGATGGAGGTCGCGCGCCGGGGTCATCTGCGGGTCCTGCGCTCACCGGACAACTGAGGCACGTCCGGCCCGCGCGGCCCGTACGGCGACTCCTCGGCCGCGGCGCCGGCTCCGCCGCACCCCTCCTCCCCTCGTGACGACACGACGCGACGACAACATCCCGTCCGCGCAAGCGCATTGACGTCCCGTCGGCGCGGACACGACCATTCCGGTACGCGGTACTCGTGAGAACTCACTTCCGCATGACGGAAACCTGACGGAAACCGGGGAGGCAACCCGTTGTACGTCCAGGAACTGGAACCCGTGGCCGGCTCGCTCGGCCTGTCCGCACTCGTCGCGACCCTGCCCCTCGTCATCGTCCTGGTCCTGCTGGGCGCGGTGCGCATGAAAGCCCATCTCGCGGGCGCGACCGGCCTGCTGGCGGCCGGACTCGTCGCCTGGCTCGCCTACGGCATGCCGCTCGGCCAGACGCTCTCCGGCGCCGCCCAGGGCGCCGCCTTCGGCCTCTTCCCCATCATGTGGATCGTCGTCAACGCCCTGTGGGTGTACCGGATGACCGTCCGCACCCGTCACTTCGACATCCTGCGTCGCTCCTTCGGGCGCCTCTCCGACGATCCGCGCATCCAGGCACTCGTCGTCGCCTTCTGCTTCGGCGCGCTCCTGGAGGCGCTCGCGGGCTTCGGCGCGCCGGTCGCCATCTCCGCGGTGATGCTCGTCGCCCTCGGCTTCGACCCGGTGCGCGCGGCCGTGATCGCGCTGGTCGCCAACACCGCGCCGGTCGCCTTCGGCGCGATGGGCACGCCCGTGGTGACCCTCGCCCAGGTCACCGAACTGCCCCTGGACTCCGTGGCGTCCGTGGTCGGCCGCCAGACGCCGCTGCTCGCCCTCGTCGTGCCGCTCGTGCTGGTCTGGCTGGTCGACGGCCGGCGCGGGCTGCGCGAGACCTGGGTGCCCGCCCTCGCGTGCGGCGTCGCCTTCGCCGTGGCGCAGTTCGTCGCCTCCAACTACGTCTCCGCCCAGCTCGCCGACATCGCCGCCGCCCTGCTGGGCGCGGCCGCCCTGGTCGCCGTACCGCAGGCGCGCAGGCCCGCCGCCGAGCCGGTGCGCGCCGCCGTGCTCACCGGCGCGCGCAGCGAGGACCTGGACGAGGAGGACCCGCGGCGCGAGGTCGTGCGGGCCTACGCCCCCTACGCGCTCATCGTGGCGGTCTTCTCGGTCGCACAGATCCCCGTGGTGAAGGACTGGCTGGCCGGTGCGACGCGGACCTTCGACTGGCCCTTCCTGAACGTCGCCGACGCCGACGGCGACCCGGTCGGCGCCAACGTGTTCACCTGGCCGGTCGTCTCGACGGGCGGCACGCTCGTGCTGCTCGCCGGGATCTGCACGGCGGCCGTCCTGGGGGTGCACGCGCGCGTGGCGGTCAAGGAGTGGGCGGCGACCGTGCTCGAGCTGCGGTTCGCGATCCTCACCGTGACGTCCGTGCTCGCCCTCGCCTACGTCATGAACCTCTCCGGGCAGGCCGCCACGATCGGCCACTTCGTCGCCGGGGCCGGGGCCGGTCTGGCCTTCCTGTCGCCGGTCCTCGGCTGGTTCGGCGTCGCCGTCACGGGCTCGGACACCTCGGCCAACGCGCTCTTCGGCGCACTGCAGGTGAACGCCGCCCACCAGGCGGGTCTGTCGCCCGAGCTGCTCGCCGCCGCCAACAGCTCCGGCGGTGTGCTCGGCAAGATGATCTCGCCGCAGAACCTGGCCATCGCGGTGGCGGCCGTGGGGCTCACGGGACGCGAGGGCGACCTGCTGCGCAAGGTGCTGCCATGGAGCCTCGGACTGTTGCTCGTGATGTGTCTGATCGTGGTGGGGCAGAGCACGCCCGTACTGGGGTGGATGCTCCCGTGATCCCGGGCGGACGGCCGCCACACCCAGCGACGACGCCATCGGCCGGAGCGCGGCCCGCTGTCGGCCCGGGCGGGTAGTTTGGGGCGACCGAAGTGGACCTCAGGAGGGTTGGCCGTGGCTGCTGATCTGTCGACGATCGTGAAGGCGTACGACGTACGCGGTGTGGTTCCGGACCAGTGGGACGAACCGCTGGCCGAGCTGTTCGGAGCGGCCTTCGCGAAGGTGACCGGGGCGGCCGCCGTCGTGATCGGCCACGACATGCGGCCCTCCTCGCCCGGCCTGTCCCGGGCCTTCGCGCGCGGGGCGGCCGCGCTCGGCGTCGACGTCACCGAGATCGGCCTGTGCTCGACCGACCAGCTCTACTACGCGTCGGGCGCACTGGACCTGCCGGGCGCCATGTTCACGGCCTCGCACAACCCCGCGCGGTACAACGGCATCAAGCTGTGCCGCGCGGGCGCCGCGCCCGTCGGCCAGGACACCGGCCTGGCGGAGATCCGCGAGCTCGTCGAGCGGTGGAGCGACACGGGCGCCCCGGAGCCGGCCGCCGCGCCGGGCACCGTCACCCGGCGCGACACGCTGGAGGACTACGCGGCGCACCTGCGCTCCCTGGTCGACCTGACCTCGATCCGGCCCTTGAAGGTGGTGGTCGACGCGGGCAACGGCATGGGCGGGCACACCGTGCCCACGGTCTTCGAGGGCCTGCCCCTCGACCTGGTGCCGATGTACTTCGAGCTGGACGGCACGTTCCCGAACCACGAGGCCAACCCGCTCGACCCGGACAACCTCGTCGACCTGCAGAAGCGGGTCCGAGAGGAGGGCGCCGACCTCGGCATCGCCTTCGACGGCGACGCCGACCGCTGCTTCGTCGTCGACGAGAACGGCGACCCGGTCCCGCCGTCCGCCGTCACCGCGCTGGTGGCCGCCCGCGAGCTGGCCAGGCACGGCGGCTCCGGCACGGTCATCCACAACCTGATCACGTCGTGGTCGGTCCCCGAGGTCGTCCGCGAGAACGGCGGCAGCCCGGTCCGTACGCGCGTGGGCCACTCCTTCATCAAGGCCGAGATGGCGCGTACCGGCGCGATCTTCGGTGGCGAGCACTCCGCGCACTACTACTTCCGTGACTTCTGGAACGCCGACACGGGCATGCTGGCCGCCCTCCACGTCCTGGCGGCCCTGGGCGGCCAGGAGGGCACCCTGTCGGCCCTGGTGGCCCAGTACGACCGCTACGCGGGCTCCGGCGAGATCAACTCCACGGTCGACGACCAGGCGGCCCGCCTCGCCGCGATCCGGGCGGCGTACCTGGGCCGCGAGGACGTGGAGCTGGACGAGCTGGACGGCCTGACGGTGACGTCGGCGGACTGGTGGTTCAACGTGCGCCCGTCCAACACGGAGCCCCTGCTGCGGCTGAACGTGGAGGCCCGCGACGAGGTCACGATGACCAAGATCCGAGACGAGGCGCTGGCCCTCATCAGGGGCTGACGGAAGCCCGCCCGGCCGCGCGCCGGCAGCAGCACCTCACGGGGCCACTCGCCGACGAGCGGGTGGCCCCGCCCCTGCTCCCGGTCCCCGTGCGCGTCAGCTCCCGTACGAACGCATTTCAGGCCACGTACAGATGGAATGCGTCACACTTGGACCAGATGAGTGCAACCTTTGGTCTTTTCGTGAGATCTGGATCACACGGGGCGGTCCCCTTTCCGCTCCGGACGCCCGCACGCGTCCAGACACCTCACGGGGGAGCGGCATGAGGATCGCGTTTCTGATCAACAACGCCTACGGGATCGGCGGCACCATCCGTGCCACCGCGAACCTGTCCTCGGCGTTCTCCGTCCGGCACGACGTCGAGGTGGTGAGCGTCCAGCGCCCCAAGGACGCGCCGCAGCTGACGTTCGCCCCGGAGGTGCGGCTGACCGCCCTGGTCGACCTGCGCCCGGACAGCCCGTCCTACGAGGGCGACCACCCGCTGACGAAGTCGCCGTGCACGATGTTCCGCTACAGCGTGCCGTACACGGCGCTGGAGGAGGAGCGCATCGGGAACTGGCTGAGAGAGACGGACGCCGACGTCGTCATCGCCACGCGCCCCGACCTCAACGGCTTCCTGGCCCGCGACGGCCGCCCCCACTACCTGCGCGTCGGCCAGGAGCACCTCAGCCTCGACGCGTACGGCGAGGAGATGCGCGAGAACCAGAACCGCGCCATCGCCGGACTCGACGCGTACGTCACCGTCTCCGAGGCGGACGCCGAGCAGTACCGCCGCGCCCTGCCCGACGTGACCACGTCGATCGTGTGCGTCCCCAACAGCGTGCCCGTACCGGAGGTCGAGCCCGCCGCCCTCCGCTCGAACGTCGTCGTGGCGGCCGGCCGGCTCATACCCATCAAGCGGTACGACCGGCTGATCGACGCCTTCGCGAAGATCGCGGACGTCCATCCGGACTGGACCCTGCGCCTGTACGGGCGCGGTCCCGAGCGCGCGAAGCTGCGGGCGCGGATCGACCGGCTCGGGCTCTACGAGCGGGTG
>NZ_JAVRHI010000371.1:0-10688 GCF_034105845.1 Streptomyces sp. CRN 30
CAGGCCGGGCGGCAGGCCGCGCGGCCGGTGCCGGCCGGTCGCCCCGGGACCACGCGTTCAGGCGACGAGCGCGGCGTGCTCCCGCGCGGAAGCGGTGGCCCGCTCCAGGGTCCGGCGGGCCGACTCCTCGGCCTGCGGCACCAGTTCGGCCATGGCGGGGTTGACCGGAGCCATCGTCAGCTCGCGCGTGATGACCTCCACCCGCATGCCGAGCCCGCCGCCGAGCACCTTCTCCAGGTAGGTGGTGTCGAAGTCGAAGCCCGCGCGCGGCGTGCCGGGACCGTAGGAGCCGCCGAGCGAGGCCGCGACCACGGCGTGCTTCCCGGACGGCTCCACGCCGGGCCCGAACGTCCGTCCCGCCAGGATGATCTGGTCCAGCCACGCCTTGAGGGTGGACGGGATCGTGAAGTTGTACATGGGCGCGCCGATGAGGACGACGTCGGCCTTCTCGAACTCGGCGATGAGTTCCTCGCGCAGCGGCGGGAGGGTCCCGGCGGTGACGGTGGCGGCGTCCAGGTGCGGCACCGGAGCGGCGGCCAGGTCGCGGTAGACGACGCTGCCCTGCGGGTGGGCCTCCTCCCAGCTCCGGCGGAAGGCGTCGGTGAGCCGGCGGGACCCGGAGTTCTCCAGGGGGAACAGCGACGAGTCGACGTGCAGCAGAACGGCCATGGAGGGCTCCTCGGGGACGGTCGCGCGCGGTGCGCGCGGTGGGCGGAACGGCGCGGGAACGCCGTACAGCAGCTTTGTTAGCTGCTTGGAAATACACAGTAGCTTACTTTTCTGCAGTAGGTGAAGAGGGAGCAGTATTATGGGCGCATGACTACGGAGCGGCAGGACGCCGGGCAGTGTTCGGGGGTGGACGACGGAGTCGAACGCGTGTTCACCCTGCTGGGCAAGCGCTGGAACGGCGTCATCCTGGCCAGCCTCATGAGCGGACCGGGACGCTTCGCCGAGCTGCGCCGCGCCATCGGCGGAATCAGCGAGCGCATGCTCTCCGACCGCCTCGCCGAACTCGGCAAGGCCGGGCTGGTCACCCGCGAGGTGGACGAGGGGCCGCCGCTGCGGGTCTGCTACCGGCTCACGTCCGCCGGGGAGGCGCTGCGGCCGGCCCTGGAGGCGCTGGGCAGCTGGGCCGACCGGTTCCTCGCCGACGGTGAACACGGCGCCTGCTCCGGCCTGGGCGGGCCGGGAGCGGCGGCACCCCGGGACGTCTGACACCGGTCGTACCGCCTTGGGGCGGTGATGTCCGGTTATCGCCGCTGCGAGGTAAATGCCTGGACTGCCGGGCGGTCGGGAAGGGAAGCTTCCGAGTTCCGACCTCCGGGAGTGTGATGGGGCACAACGACGTACACGGACCGACTCCGGGCAGGGGAGCGGTCGTTCTCTCCCTGCGCCACTACGGCCGGGAACTCCTCCGACTCCGCAAGTACACCCTCCCCGCACTGCTGCTTCCGGCCATGGGCAACATCGGCATCCGCTATGTCGCGCCCCTGCTGGTCGCCAAACTCGCGGGACAGGCCGCCGACGGCGGACTCACCCTCCACTCGGCGCTGCCCTACGTCCTGGGCTTCGGCGTCGTACTGCTGCTCGCCGAGGCCGTCTGGCGCATCGGGCAGCACTGCCTGAACCGCGTCGGGGCCCTCGGCATGGAGGACCTGTACGTCCTCGGCATGGACGAACTCTTCGCCCGGGACGCGGCGTTCTTCCACGACAACTTCGCCGGCTCCCTCACCAAGCGCGTCCTCAGCTTCGGCAAGCGCTTCGAGGACTTCATCGACACGATGACCTACCGGATCGTCGGCAGCCTCGTCCCGCTGGTGTTCGGCGCGGTCGTGCTGTGGCGGTACGAACCGCTGCTCGTCGCCGGCCTGTTCCTGATGATCGCGCTGACCGCGCTGGGCGCCACCCCGCTGATCCGCCGCCGCCAGGCCCTCGTCCACGACCGCGAGGCGGCGGTCGCCCGGGTCTCCGGACACGTCGCCGACAGCCTCTCCAACATGGAGACCATCCGGGCGTTCGCCGCCGAACGCCGGGAGGCCGACGAACACCGCCGCCGCGTCGCCGACTCACGCCGCCTGACCCTCGCGTCGTGGGACTACGGCAACCTGCGCGTCGACACCCTGGTCGCCCCCATGTCCGTGCTGACCAACGTGCTGGGCCTGCTCGTCGCCGTCGCGTTCGGCGGCCCCGGGCTGGGCGTGGAGGGCATCGTCGTCGCCTTCACCTACTACTCCAACGCCACCCAGATCATGTTCGAGTTCAACCAGATCTACCGGCGTCTGGAGAGCTCGATGACCGAGGCCGCGCAATTCACGGAGCTGCTGCTGGACCCGCCCACCGTCCTGGACCCCGCCGGACCCGAGCCGCTCGCGCCCCGGGACACCGGCGTCCGCTTCGAGGCCGTCGCCTTCGCCCACGCCGGCGCCGAGCCGATCTTCCAGGGGCTCGACCTGGACGTGCCCGGCGGCGCCAGGATCGGGCTGGTCGGCAGGTCCGGCGGCGGCAAGACCACCCTCACCCGGCTGCTGCTGCGGATGGCGGACCTCGACTCCGGGCGCATCCTGATCGGCGGCCAGGACATCAGCCGGCTGCGCCAGACCGACCTGCGCTCCCTCATCGCCTACGTCCCGCAGGACCCCGCCATGTTCCACCGCACCCTGCGGGAGAACATCGCCTTCGCCCGGCCCGGCGCCACCGACGCCGAGGTGCGTGCCGCCGCCGAGGCCGCGCACGTCACCGAGTTCGCCGAGCAGCTCCCCGACGGCTTCGACACCCTGGTGGGGGAGCGCGGCGTGAAACTCTCCGGCGGCCAGCGCCAACGCGTCGCCCTCGCGCGGGCACTCCTGCGCGACGCCCCGATCCTGCTGCTGGACGAGGCGACCAGCGCCTTGGACTCGGAGAGCGAACTCCTAGTCCAGGACGCGCTGTGGCGGCTGATGGACGGACGGACGGCCCTGGTGGTCGCCCACCGGCTGAGCACCGTCGCCGGCATGGACCGCCTCGTCGTGCTCGACCACGGGAGCGTCGTCGAGCAGGGCACCCACGCGGAACTGCTCACCGCCGGCGGCGCGTACGCCAGGCTGTGGCGGCACCAGTCGGGCGGCTTCCTCGGCGAGAACGCCGGACCGGCCGCCGCCGCCGACGACGTCCCGGAGACCGCCCCCGCCGGCTGACCGGCGGTCACAGCACGGCGATGCCCGACGGCCGTTCCCCCGCGTCCAGCCGGCGCGTCCCGTGGCTGCCGAGATCGACGACGGTGATGCCGTTCCAGTAGCCGTCCCGGGTGAACCCGCCGGTCACGTACGCGGTACGGCCGTCACGGGAGACGGCGACGTTCTCGTGGGGGCCGTCGAGGGGGATCACCGTCTCCTCGCCGTCCGGTCCGCGCACGGTGAGGGAGGGCCCCGCGTCCTCGGCCGGGTCGACGGGACCGGTGCCGACGACGAGGAGGGTGCCGTCCGGGGTGAGGGCGGCGCCGTGCTGGTGGGTGCCGGCGGTCATCGGCTCGGTGACGTACCGGCCGGTGACGGGGTCGAGGACGACCAGACGCTCGCCCTCGAAGGGCAGCAGCAGCCGCCCGTCGGAGGGGCGTACGACGGCGTAGTGCGGCTTGAGCCAGGAGCCGAGGCCGCCCTCGGTGCCGTAGGGGGCGACCTCGATCCGCCGGGGCGCGCCGTCGGCCGCGCCGTCGCCGCCGGTGGGTACGGCGGTGACGCCGAAGGAGTCGTGGTCGGTGGTGTACACCTCGCCGCCGTCGGGCGCCACGTCCACGTCGAAGGGGCGGCGGCCGACGGGCACGCTCGCGGTGACCTCGCGGCGGGCGGTGTCGACGGTCTCCAGGGCGCCGTCGCCGGAGGGGACGTTGACCCCGACGTAGGCGTGCCGGCCGTCCGGGGAGAGGGCGATGCCCATCCCGCCGCCCCGGTACTCGCCGCCGGTGGCCGGGCCCAGGCCGGTGGTCCGGTACGGGACGGTGGCCACCCGCACACGCCGCTCGGTGTCGACGACGGCGACTCCCTCGGCGGTGGTCACCCACGCGTGTCCGCCCTCGTCGACGACGAGGCCGTAGGGGGCGGTGCCCACCTCCACGGAGCCGAGCGGCCCCCGGTCGGGGTCGACGAAGGTGACCGTGTCCGCGCCGAAGTCGGTGACGAGGAGGGTGCCTTCGGGAAGGCGGGCGGTGGGCCGGCCGTCGGGCGGAGACGTCGTCCGTGGCGTCGACGCGGGGCGACGCCCGGCGTCGGCGTCAGGGGTGCCGGCAGTGGTGCCGGTGGCAGTGGTGCCGGCGGCGGTGCAGCCGGTGGCCAGCACGGCGGCTGCCGCGCACGCCAGGACGGCGTGCCGGACGTACGGTGTGCGGCGCTGCATCGGACACTCCAGGGGGACGTGGGGGACGTGGGGGACGTGGGGGACGTGCGGGACGTGGGCGTGGACCGGTCCCATCGTCCCGCCGCCCGCCCACGCGGCCGGTCGGCCGCCCGGCCCTACGCGCGGACCCATGGGGACGGCCCGGGGGTCGTCCGGACGGACGACCCCCGGGCCGGTCGGGGCGGTGCTCAGGAGGTGAAGGGGACGGCGTCCCCGGCGTCGGTGTGCCAGTTGGTGACGACGGGCTCCTCCACGAGGACGCTGCCGACCTGGAGCGAGAGCGGGTCCGGGTCGTCGGAGGCCGTGGCGACGATGACGGTGGTGTACTCGGTGCCGCCGTCGCCGCTCGTGCTCTTCGGGCTGACCCCGGCGTACGCCGTCGTACCGCCGGAGAGGGTGATCTCCTCGCCGGCCACCTGCTCGGCGGGGCCGGCCTCCGTACCGCCCGAACCGAACGCGACGACCGGCAGACCGCCCGGCAGGACGCAGGTGATGCCCGACTTCGCCTTGACGGCGATCCGGTAGTAGCCGCCGCCCTGGGTGACCTCCTCGGCGCTCCAGGAGAGGTCGTTGGTGCCGCAGGACTGGCCGTAGCCGGACTTGTCCGCGGCGGCCTCCTCACCGGAGCCGGAGCCGGAGCCGGTGTCGGAGCCAGAGCCGGTGTCGGCCTCCGCCTCCGGCTTCGACTGCGACGCCGATCCCGACTCCGACTCCGGTGCCGATTCGGACGCGGACGCGGACGCCGGAGCCGATTCGGACGCCGAACCGGTGTCGGTCGACGCCCCGGACGTGTCCTCCTCGCAGGCGACCGTCAGGAAGCCGGAGGCGACGGCGGCGGTGACGACGAGAGCGTTGCGGAGACGGCGGTTCATGGTGATGTGTTCCTTCGTGAGCAGTGGTGATCGAAGTGAGGTGTCGGGACGGGATTCAGGGGCGGACGGCCGGGGCCGGGACCGTGCCCGCGGTGCGCCGGCGGTCCTCCTGGAGCGCCGCCGACCGGGGCAGCGACGCCGCGAGGAGGGGACCGCGCAGGGCCGGCACCCGCAGGGCGCGGCTCACCAGCAGGTATCCGAGGAGCCCGCCGAGGGTGTTGGCGAGGAGGTCGTTGACGTCCACGGAACGCCCGTTGTTGAGCGCGATGTACGACAGCAGCTGGGTGGCCTCAAGGGTGAGGCTCAGCACCGCGGTCAGCACGGCCGCCCGCCGCGGTGAGGTGGCTCCCCGGAACAGCAGCGGCAGCAGGAACCCGGCCGGGACCGTCATGAGGACGTTGGGTACGGCGGTGACGTCCGCGGTCAGCAGCGGAACGAAGTTGATCTGCCCGGTCCACGGAGCCTGGTTGGCGTACTCGCCCCAGGTCACGTCCAGCGGGAACACCGTCAGCGAGAGCACGGCGGCCACGTAGACGGCGGCGGCGAGCTGGAGCAGGGCGCGGCGCACGTTCCACACGTCGCGCCACACCTGGACGGCGGTGCCGGCGGCGAACAGGACGAGCGACGGGCCGAGCACGGGAGCGGATTCCACGGTGTACCGGATGTCCATGAGGGGCGGGTCCTTCGGTCGGGACGAGCGGTGCTGACGTGCCCTCAGCCTCCGCCCCGCACCGGCTCCCGCGGATCTGCCGAAAGATCCAATTCCCGGCGGACGGCTACGACTTTCGGCAGAGGGGAGCGGACCGGAGGCCCGATTACAGTGCTCACCGTGCTCAGATCACCGTGGTTCACCCTGCTCGGATCGCCCCGTGCCGCGGCCGTCGGCCGGTTCGTCGGCAGCGCCCTCCTGCTCTGCGGGCTCGGCCTGGCCCTGCTGTTCGACGTGGGCTACGGCACCCTCGGACACCAGGGCACCGGCATCACGCTGTACGTCTCCACGGCGGTGGCGGCGGCCGGTGTCCTCCCGGCCGCCGGCATCCGGCTGCCGCACGCGGTGCTGGCGTGGACGGCGGTCGGTGTGGCCGCGGTGTCACTGGCCTGTTCGCTCGCGCTGCGCCACGCGGCCGCCTCCGGCGCGGTGATCGACGAAGCCTCCGACACCTACACCTTCTTCGAACCGGCCGCCCTGATCGTGCTGCTGCTCCTGACCGCACGGCGGGGGTCCCCGGCCGGAACCGCCGTCGCCCTGCCGCTGCTCCTGACCGCCGTCGTCCTGCGTCCGCTGGCCGTCGA
Organism: Streptomyces sp. CRN 30; assembly: GCF_034105845.1. NCBI lineage: Bacteria > Bacillati > Actinomycetota > Actinomycetes > Kitasatosporales > Streptomycetaceae > Streptomyces > Streptomyces sp. CRN 30. The sequence continues at coordinate 6,534 of NZ_JAVRHI010000371.1, forward strand.
GGTCGGCGAGGGCAGCAGCATCCTCGCGCTCATCGGAACGCTGCTGGCCAGCGGCGCCCTCGCCGCCGGACTCACCGGCCGTCTCGTCGCCCTGTCCCGGCACCGGCGGGAGGAGCGGATACGGCTGGAGCAGCGCCTGGGATTCGCCCGCGACCTGCACGACTTCGTCGCGCACCACATATCGGGGATCGTCGTCCAGGCCCAGGGCGCCCGTGCCGTCGCCGCCAGGAAACCGCAAGCGGTGGGGGACGCCCTGGAGCTGATCGAGGCGACCGGGGCGGAGGCGCTGACCGCCATGCGCAGGATGGTCGGCGCCCTGCGCGCGGACACCGTCCCGGACCCGCGGACACCCGGCACGGACGCCGTCCGCGCCCTGGTCACCGGCTGCCGGCTGCCCGGCGCACACGTCGGCTTCACCGAGTCAGGCCCGGCCGGCCACCTCCCGGCGGACGCCGCGAACCTCGTCGAGCGCGTCGTCATGGAGGCACTGACCAACGTCCGCAGACACGCCCGCGACTGCACCGCCGTAGGAGTACACCTGGACGTGTCCCGGCGCCGGGTCACCGCCCGGATCAGCGACGACGGACACTCCCGCCCGGCCGACGGCACCGGCTACGGTCTGCGGGGCCTGCGCGAGGTCACCGAGGCCGCGGGTGGCACACTGACCGCGGGCCCCGGCCCCGAGGCCGGCTGGCGCGTCGACCTCGCCCTGCCCCTTCCCCTCAGACAGGCCCTGCGATGACCATCCGTGTCCTCCTCGCGGACGACCAGACCATCGTCCGCACCGGCATGGCCATGATCCTGGCCGCCGAGGACGACATCGAGGTCGTCGCCCAGGCCGCCGACGGGGTCGCCGCGATCCAGCAGGCCGAGGAGCACCGCCCCGACGTCGTCCTCATGGACATCCGCATGCCCCGGCTGAACGGCATCGAGGCGCTGGCACACCTGCACCGCTCCGGTGCCGCGCACACCCCGAAGGTCGTCATGGTGACGACCTTCGACGACGACGAGTACGTCCACCAGGCCCTGCACCACGGTGCCTGCGGCTTCCTCCTCAAGGACGCGGGCCCCCGGCTGCTCGCCGAGGCCGTCCGCTGCGCCGCCTCCGGAGAGGCCCTCATCAGCCCATCCATCACCGTGCGCCTGCTCCAGCGGTTCGCACGCCCCGCCGCCGCCCCGGCCCGCCCCTCACCGCTCTCCCAACGGGAGACGGAGGTCACCGCCCTCGTCTCCCGGGGCCACACCAACACGGAGGTCGCCACCGCCCTGCACATCAGCGCGGGCACGGTGAAGACCCACCTCACCAACATCCAGGCCAAGCTCGGCCTGCGCAACCGCGTCGAGATAGCCGCCTGGGCCTGGGAGTCGGGCCTCACCCGGTGACCGGGCGAGGCCCGTCCCGTCAGTGACCGGCGACCGCGGGCGGCGCCGCGTCCACGCCCCACCGCGTCGGCTCGTCGGAGAGCCGGATCTCGACGGTCCCGGCGCGGAGCAGCTCCGCGTGGGACAGCCAGCTCCGGTCCGTCCGGCCCTTGTCCGTGCGGACGGAGGAGACGTACTGGAGCTTCGAGGCGTCCGCGCCCGGGGCCTCGACACGGATCGTGCGGCCGCCCTCCGGGCGGATCTCGACCTTCTCGAACATCGGCGCGGAGAGCAGGTACGTGGCCGACCCGGGCTGCGCCTCGAAGACGCCCGCCATCGCGAAGACGAGCAGCGACGAGGTCGAACCGAGGTCGTCGTTGCCGGGCATGCCGTACGGGTCGTCCGTGTACAGCGTCCGCAGCGCGCGCAGCACCGCCGAGGTCTTCCACGGCGAGCCGGTCCACGCGTACATCCACGGCGCGTGGAAGTCCGGCTCGTTGTTCGGGTTGAACGCGAAGTTGTTGTGGTAGTCGTAGGCGCCGGTCACCCAGGAGTCCGAGGCGGCCTTCGCCGGATCGGTGAGGACGGTCGGCAGGTCGAAGAAGGTGTCGAGCCGCCGCTCCGCCGCGTCGGCGCCGCCCATCAGGCCGTAGAGGGTCTCGGGGTCCTGCTGGGCGAGCCACTGGTACTGCCACGCGGTGCCCTCGTGGAAGGCGCCCGACGTGGTCGGGTCGGGGTCGCCCGCGATGGTGCCGTCCGCGTTCCGCGCCACGGGGAACCCGGTGTGGCCCTGCGAGGTGACGTCCGCGTCCCACAGCTCGGCGAAGTTGTCGCAGCGCGAGGCGAGTTCGGCGGCCTTCGCCCGGTGGCCGAGCCCGTCGGCCATCGTCGACAGCGCGCAGTCACCGAGTGCGTACTCAAGGGTGGCCGAACCGGACTGCCGGCTGTCGCCGAACTTGTAGCCGGGCAGGTTCCGGTAGGCCACCCAGCCGTTCTCCAGGTACGACGGGTTGCCGTCACGGCCGCGGAAGACGGACTGGTCCCCGGGCACCTCGTTGGCGTTCTTCCACAGGGCGGCGAACAGCTGACGGGCGGTCCGGTCGTCGAGGAGCCCGCGGTTGTAGAGGTCGACGACCCACGGGGTGACGGGGTCACCGCTCATCACGTTGGTCTCGCCGTTGCCCAGCCCCCAGCGCGGCAGCCAGCCGCCGTCCTGGTAGATCCGCAGCACCGACTTCGCCATGTCGGCGGCCTTGTCGGGGTGGACCAGCGCCACCAGCTGGTTCTGCGAACGGTAGGTGTCCCACAGCGAGAACATCTGGTAGTACGTCGAGTCCCCGCGGTGCACCTTGTCGTCGAAACCGCGGTAGCGGCCGTCCACGTCGGACCCGATCGACGGGTGCAGCAGCGAGTGGTAGAGCGCGGTGTAGTACGTGCGCAGGTCGGCGGTGCTGCCGCCGGCCACCCGCATCCGGTTCAGCTCCTCCCGCCAGGCGTCGTGCGCGGACGCGCGCGCCCGGTCGAACGACTTCGGCTGCTCCGCCCCGCGGTTGAGGCGCGCCCCGTCCGCCGAGGTGTAGGAGATGCCCACCGAGGCGCCGACCCGCTTGCCCCCGTCCGGGTCGAACGTCAGCCAGGCTCCCGCGCGTTCGCTGCCGCGCGACGCCTCCCGCCGGTCCGGGGTGAGGGTGTCGTCGCTCCAGGTGCCGAACCCGGCGAAGGACCGGTCGAACTTCGCGCTGAAGTAGACCCGGTAGCGCTCCTTGCCGGTCTCGCCGCAGAAGTTGCCGCCCTGGACCCAGCCCTCCACCGTGTCGTCGCCGACCACCCGGACGTCACCCGCGTAGGTGCTGCCGTTGCTCTGCCCGGCTTCGATGAGGACGTTCTCCGCGTCCGCCCCGGCGGGGAAGGTGTAGCGGTGCTGGCCGGTCCGCTCCGTCGCCGACAGTTCGGCCCGGATGCCGTTGTCGAACTCGACGCCGTAGTAGCCCGGCGAGCGCGTCTCGTGGTCGTGGCTGAACTTCGCGCCGTACGACGCCGGATCGGACGACGTCACCGCGCCGGTGGTCGGCATGAACCGGATGTTGCCCATCGTCTGGCAGCCGACACCGGAGAGATGGGTGTGGCTGAAGCCGAGGATGGTGTCCTGCGCGTAGTCGTACGAGGCGTACTTGTTCAGCTGGGTGTCGGGGCTGAGCTGCACCATGCCGAACGGGCGGGCCGCGCCCGGGAAGGTGGTCCCGTCGCCGTTGTTGCCGATCGACGTGTCGACCAGCATGGTGGGGTCGGCGGCGAACCGCGCCCCTCTGTCCTCGGCGGCGCCGGCCACGCCGGAGACGGTGGAAGCGGCGGCCACGGTCGTGAAGACCAGGGCGGCGGTGAATGCGCGTTTCAGCGCTCTCATCGCGATCCTCTCGTTCGACAACGTTGTCACAGGTGTCGCGGACATGCCCGTCGATCTTCGCCGCGGGGCGCCCGTCCGTCAATGAGCGGGAGCGCGGGGATGCCGTCGCCGGGACGCGTCCTCGCCCGGGGCTCACGCCTCCGGAGTCCGGTCGCCGAAGTCCCGGGCCGTCCGCCCCGTGTCCAGCGGCAGGCGCCAGAAGTCGCGGCGGTGCGCGGCCTCCAGCGCACCCAGGAGCGGCGACGGCGGTACCGCGAGGACCGGGCACACCGCGTGGGCGAGGACGTGCCGGCTCACCGACGGGCGCAGCGCGCGGCGCAGCGGGCCGCGCCGCCCGGCGCCGACCACGAGGAGGTCGTCCTCCCGGTCCGCCGTCGCCACCAGCGCGG
>NZ_JAVRHI010000372.1:0-83375 GCF_034105845.1 Streptomyces sp. CRN 30
CCGCGGGCGGTGCCGCCGGGCCCTGCGGAGCCCGCGGCGCCCCCGGAGCCTGCCGGTGCGGCATCTGCTGGGTGGCTCCCGCCGTCTCGCCGCCGGGCTCGCTGCGGAAGAGGCTGTCGAACACGTCCGGGGTCTGGCGCCTCCCGGCCGCCGCGCCGGTGCCGTACGGCTGCGGGGGCACGGGCCCCGGCTGCTGCGGCTGCGGGGGTACGGGCGGGAGGTACTGCGTGGCCTGGGCGTCCGGTCCGGCGGCGGCCGACACCTCGGGCGGGAGGGCACCCGGTACGACCGGCGGCAGGAACTGCGTGGCCGCCTCGGCCGCGGGGGCGGGCGCGTCGGTGACGGGCGGTATGAACTGGGTCGCCGCCTCGTCCACGGGAGCGGCGGGCACCGGGGATATGTACTGGGTGGCGGCCTCGGCGCCGGTGGGGAGCGCTGCGTCCGGGAACGCGGACGGCAGGTGGCCCGCCTGCTGCGGCGCCCCGTACCCCTGCGCGCCGTACGCCGGGGGCTCGGTGCCGTACGCCGGGGCCTGGGCGCCCTCGGGCGGCAGCGGCCCCGCACCCGACGACTGCCCCTGCCCCTGCCCCTGCCCCTGTGACGCATCCCACCCCTGCGCGCCCCACTGCGGGTCCTGAGGCGGCGCCGGGGCCGGTACCGGTGACGGCGCCGAACCCCAGGACTGCTCCCAGGACGGGCCGCCGGCCGGGGCCGCCTGCTCACCGGGGAGCACGGGCGCACCACCGTCGGAGGGCAGCACGATGCCTTCGCGCGGGATCCGCGCCGAGGGCTCCTCGCCCTGTCCACTCTGCGTCACCGGGACTCCTCCTGATGGGGGACCTGCCGAACCGTCGGCTCACGCTACCGGGTCCTCACGACGCGGTGCCACGCAGCACACGGGCACCACACGGTGACGGATGTCCCCGGTGGCACGGTCGGTTCCCGGCAGGAGGCGTGAGCGGCCCGCGGAGCCCCCCGGGCGGCGACCGGGAGGTCACCGCCCGTTCCCCAGGCGCCCGTTCAGGCCGCGACCTGGAGGTCCACCCGTGCGCCGAACTCCCGGACCACCGCCTCGTCCCGGAAGGGCTCCAGCCGTTGCTGGAAGTCCTCCAGGTACTCGGCGCCGCGGCCCGACCGCAGGGTTCCCAGCAGTTCGACCGCCTGCAGGCCGGTGTGGCACGCCTGTTCCACGTCGCGCTGCTGCACCTGCGCGGTGGCCAGCAGGACCAGTCCGATCGCGCGCCGCCGGGCCCGCGACTCGGGGTGCTTGGCCAGGGACTCCTCGGCGCTCCGCGCGGCCGCCGTGCCCTGCCCGAGGTCGCGGTGGCAGTGCGCCAGTTCGTCGGCGAGGTAGGCCTCGTCGAAGTGCGCGATCCACGCCGGGTCGTCGCCGGACTGCGCGTCGGCCCCCTCCAGCGCCTCGACCGCGCGCCCGGCCGCCTGCTGGGTCGCCTTCGCGTCCCCCAGCAGCGCGTGCCCCCGCGCCTCCGCGGCGTGGAACATGGACTCCGCACGCGGGGTAACACGTCCCCGCGCCCCCTCCTGCGCCGCGCGCGCCAGTTGCGCGATCTCTCTAGGGTTCCCGAGCTGCGCCGCCAGGTGGCTCATGGACGCGGCCAGCACGTATCCGCCGTACCCGCGGTCGCCCGCCGCCTGGGCGAGCCGCAGCGCCTGGATGTAGTAGCGCTGGGCGAGGCCCGGCTGACCGGTGTCGACGGCCATGTACCCGGCGAGCTCGGTCAACCGTGCGACGGCCGCGAAGAGTTCCCGCCCGACCGCCTCCCGGTACGAGCCGGCCAACAGCCCGGAGACCACACTGTTCAGGTAGTGCACGACGACCGGGCGCACGTGCCCGCTGCCGTACGTGTGGTCGAGGTCCACCAGGGCCTGCGTCATCGACTTCACGGCGGCCACGTCGGCGGCCCCGACCCGCGGCCCGGCCGAGCGCGCCACCTGGGAGTCCGGCACGGAGATCAGCCAGTCACGGCTCGGCTCGACCAGCGCGGAGGCGGCGACCGAGGACCCGGAGAGGAAGTCCCTGCGGCCCACGTCGCTGCGCCACAGCTCGCAGACCTGCTCGATGGCGCCGAGGACGGTCGGCGAGAACTGGAGGCCGACGCCGGAGGCCAGGTTCTTGCCGTTGGCCATGCCGATCTCGTCGATCGTGACGGTACGGCCCAGTTTGCGGCCGAGCGCCTCGGCGATGATGGCGGGCGCGCGCCCCCGCGGCTGCTGTCCGCGCAGCCAGCGCGCCACGGACGTCTTGTCGTAGCGCAGGTCCAGACCGTGTTCCGCGCCGCACATGTTCACTCTGCGGGCGAGCCCCGCGTTGGAGCAGCCCGCTTCCTGGATGAGCGCCTGGAGCCGTTCGTTCGGCTGCCTGGCGACGAGAGGCCTTGCGGCCATTGGCGTAACCCCCTGTGGCTGCGGTGCCTGCCCGTGCACCGAGTTGACGTGCCTTCACCAGCTGTTCTCCCGTCGGCGCCGCCCGGCGGTCACCCGCGTACCGCACCGCCGCGCGCACCGGAGGGAGCCGGCCTTGAAGATCAATGCCCCGCGGACATACCGAGAATGCGAGACTTACGAGGATTGCCGGGGTAAAGGCGGCTACCGTCCCCCACACGTGGTTACCCGGCGTCTGCCACTCTTCCTCCCGCGCGCCCCCACATGTGCACCCATGCGCCCCGGGCACCGGAGCGGTGCTCCTCCCCCGCGCACGCGACATCCGTAACCCCTGCTGACGGCTAGAGTTGTGTTCATCGTGGAAGAGACCATCGCGGGCCCTGAAGCTGCCCAAATTCCGATGCAGCGCGGCGAAACGCTTTCCGAAGCCGCCGTACGTTACGCCGAGGAGCGCCACTGGGACGTGTTCCCCGGGACCTGGCTGGAGGACGTCGACGGGGTCCAGCGCTGCTCCTGCGGTCAGCCCGCCTGCGCGGTCCCCGGCGCGCACCCCGCGCGCGAGGACTGGGCGGGCCAGGCCACGGGCAGCGCGACCGTCGCGCGCCGGATGTGGTCCGAGCAGCCGGCCGCCTCGATCCTGCTGCCGACCGGCCACACGTTCGACGCGATCGACGTGCCCGAGACCGCCGGGCTGCTGGCGCTGGCCCGGATGGAGCGGATGGATCTCACGCTCGGGCCGGTGACCTGGACGCCTGACCGGCGCATGCAGTTCTTCGTGCTGCCCGGCGCCTCCGTGAAGGTGCCGGAGCTCGTACGGAAGTTGGGCTGGTCCCCGTTGTCCCTCGACCTGACCGCGCTCGGCGAGGGGCAGTACGTGGCGGCACCGCCGACGCGGTACGGCTCCCGGGGCCCCGTGCAGTGGGCGCGCCGGCCCACCGCGGCGAACCGCTGGCTGCCGGACGCGGAGGAGCTCATCTCCCCGCTGGCGTACGCGTGCGGCCGGGACGGACGCCGCTGACCCCGGCGCCCGCGGCCGGCGCGGCCCGCACGAACCGGTGGTCGCACCACCGCCGGATGCCGCCGCCCCCTCGTATCGTGATCGCATGACTGAGGGCGCAGCGGGCGCGGCCGCCGTACGCGTGCGGGGCCTGACGAAGCGGTTCGGGGAGCAGACCGCCGTCGCGGGCATCGACCTGGAGCTGCCCGCCGGCCGCTTCATCGGTCTGGTCGGGCCGAACGGCGCGGGCAAGACGACCACCCTGTCCATGCTCACCGGTCTGCTCCGCCCCGACGCGGGCACCGCCGAGGTCGTCGGGTACGACGTGTGGCGGGACCCGGTCGAGGTGAAGGCCCGCATCGGCGTCCTCCCCGAGGGGCTCCGGCTCTTCGAGCGGCTCTCCGGCCGGGAACTCCTGGCCTACACGGGCAGGTTGCGCGGACTGCCCGGCGCCGAGGTCGACGACCGGGCCGCCCAGCTGCTCGACGTCCTCGACCTCACGGGCGCCCGGCACAAACTCGTCGTCGACTACTCGACCGGCATGCGCAAGAAGGTGGGCCTCGCCGCGGCCCTCCTCCACAACCCCGAGATCCTCTTCCTGGACGAGCCGTTCGAGGGCGTCGACCCCGTCTCGGCCCAGACCATCCGCGGCGTCCTCGAGCGGTACACCGCCTCGGGCGCCACCGTCGTCTTCTCCTCCCACGTCATGGAGCTGGTCGAGTCGCTCTGTGACTGGGTCGCCGTCATGGCCACGGGGCGCATCCGCGCGCACGGCCCACTCGCGGAGGTACGGGGAGACGCGCCCTCGCTCCAGCGGGCGTTCCTGGAACTGGTCGGCGCGGGTGGCCGGAGCGCCGGCACGGACCTGGACTGGCTGGGCGGCGGAGCGCGATGAGCACGGTCACTCCCGCGCGCACACCGGCGGGCGCACCGCCCGCGCCCGCGGTGACACCCGTCGTCGTCCGGCTCAAGCTGTCCCTGCTGCGCAACGGACTGCGCCAGTCCGCCGGGCGGCGCGTCGCGTACGCCGTCTCCGTCACCCTCGTCCTGTTCTTCGCCGCACTCCAGCTGCTCGTCCTCATCGCGCTGCGGGGCACCGGGCACGCGGCCTCCGTCACCGTGCCGCTGGTGACCGTGCTGGCGCTCGGCTGGGCCGTGATGCCGCTGTTCTTCCCCAGTGGCGACGAGACGCTGGACCCGACCCGGCTGGTGATGCTGCCGCTGCGCCCGCGCCCGCTGGTCCGCGCGCTGCTGGTGGCCTCGCTGGTGGGCGTCGGCCCCCTGTTCACGCTGTGCCTGCTCATCGGCTCGGTGATCGCGGTGGCGCGCGGACCGGCCGCGTACGCGGTCGCCGTCGTCGCCGTCCCGCCGGCGCTGCTGGTGTGCGTGGCCCTCGCCCGTGCCGTGGCCACCGCCAACATCCGTCTGCTGACCAGCCGCAGGGGCCGTGACCTCGCCGTACTGAGCGGGCTGGTGATCGCGGTCGGGGCGCAGGTCGTCAACTTCGGGGTGCAGCGCATCGGTTCGGCCGGGCTCGGCCGGCTCGCCCCGGTGGCGGACGTACTGGGCTGGGTGCCGCCCGCGTCCGCGATCGGCGCGGTGGACGCGGTGGGCGACGGGGCGTACGCCGGTGCCGCGGCCCGGCTGGCCCTGACCGGGCTGGCCCTGGCCGCACTGCTGGCCCTGTGGACGCGGAGCCTGACCCGGCTGATGACCTCACCGGACGGCTCGACCCTGCCCGCCGCGGAGCGGGGCGCGCGGGACAGGTCACGTTCGGCGGGCCTCGGCCGCCTGCTGCCCGCGGGCCGTACCGGCACCATCATGGAGCGCAGCCTGCGGTACGTGTGGCGGGACCCGAAGACCAAGGCGGCGTGGGTGACCTCGCTGGCGATCGGCCTGATCGTGCCGGTCCTCAACGCCGCGCAGGGCACCGGCTCGATCTACTTCGCGTGCTTCGCCGCCGGGATGCTCGGCATCCAGATGTACAACCAGTTCGGGCAGGACACGTCCGCGTTCTGGATGGTCGCCCTGACCATCTCCTCGCCCCGGGACGCGTACGTCGAGCTGCGCGGCCGGACGCTGGCCCTGCTGGTGATCACCCTGCCGTACACCACGCTGGTGACCGTGCTGACCGCCGCGCTGCTGGGCGACTGGCCGGCGCTGCCGGAGGCGCTGGGCCTGTCCTTCGCGCTGCTCGGCGCGATGCTGGCCACCGGCGCCTGGTCCTCGGCCCGGTTCCCGTACTCCGTTCCGCAGGAGGGCCAGAAGAACGTCGCCGCCGGGCAGGCGGGCCTCGCCTGGATCTCGATCTTCGGCGGGATGGTGGCGGCGGCCCTGCTCTGCCTGCCGGTCATCGCCCTGAGCATCTGGCTGCACGTGTCGGCGGGCGGCGCCGGCTGGACGTGGCTGCTGCTGCCGCTGGGCAGCGCGTACGGGGCGGGGGCCACGCTCCTCGGCCTGCGGCTGGCGGCTCCGCGGACGGCCCGGCGGCTGCCGGAGATCCTGGCGGCGGTCAGCAAGGGGTGAGGGTCCGGGGGACGGCGGAGGGTTACTGCGGCCCCTGGTACGGCTCGGGTTTCCGGCCCTGCTCGCGCTCCGGTTCCTGCGGTTCCGGTGCGTCGTCCAAGCCCCAGGGGTCGCGGAGGCCGTCCAGGAACGGCTCGATGGCCGTGCGCCAGGCCTCCGGCTGGTCGTAGTGGACGAGGTGGCCGGCGTCGGCGACCTCCGCGTACTCCCCGCGGGGCAGGACGCGGACCATCTCCTGGGACTCCGCGCGGCCCAGCTCGCCGTCGAGGCCGCGCACGACGAGCGTCGGGCACCGTACCTGGGCGAGTTCTTCCCAGTGGGCGTCGTAGACCCATGCCTCGCGGGACCTGAGCATCAGCTCGGGGGCGAAGACGGGGCGCCAGCCGTCCGGGCCCTCGTGCATCACCTCGGCGTAGAACTCACCGCGGGCCGGATTGCGGCGCTCCACCCAGGGGTCGTCCTCGCCGAACCACTTGCGGATGTCGGCGAGCGTGGCGAAGGGCAGCGGCCAGGCCTTGAACCAGTCCTCCCAGTCGCGCTGCGAGGCCGCTCCCAGCGCCGAGGCGCGCATGTCGCAGATGACCAGTCCGCGCACCAGTTCCGGCCGCTTGGCGGCGAGCTGCCAGGCGGTCAGGGCGCCCATGGCGTGGCCGATGACGACGGCCGGGGCGAGGCCGAGCTGTTCGAGGGCGGCCGCGGCGTCGTCGACGTACGCCTCGCGGGTGTACTCGCCCTCGGCCGGCTTGTCGCTCTGGCCGTGACCGCGCTGGTCGAGCGCGACGGCGCGGTGCCGCTCGGAGAGCCAGCGGGCGGTGGACGCCCAGTGCGAGGCACGGCCCATCAGACCGTGCAGCAACAGCACGCCCGGTGCGCTCGCGCCGGAGCCTCCGTGACCGCCCGTCCCCGTCCCCGGCGGATCACCCTTCGGCGGGTCGGCGAACTCCCAGGCAGCGAGACGCAGGCCGCCCGCTCCGGTCACGTCGATGCGTCGCACCATTGGCACCCCCCAGGCTCCGCCCGAACCGTACGCTCCCGCTCGAGCCGGCCGGTCCGCTCTTCCTCACCGCTGTCGTGTCGCTGCTTGCCGTCCTGCGCCGTGCCGTCCCGCACCGGGGCACATGCCCCGGCCGCGTATGCGGAGTGCCCTCGTCCATGCGTCCCACACGGTATCGAATAAGTTTTCGAAAGAGGGCTACTCCGCAGCAACACCCCTCGTTCGAGTGACCCCCCTCAAGGATTGCCCGACGCCGCCGAGGGGAGATCTTCTGCGGGGGGCGGACCGCTCGGGGAAAACGGTCCGCGGGGAATGACCCTGGGAGCTCGGGGCTCCGGGTCAGCACAGGGGAGGACAGGCCCCGGCACCAGATGGTGCCGGGGCCCTCCCACGTCTACGCGGCACATCCTCGCCGCCCCCTCTCCGGCCACCGGGACACCGCTGCCGCGGGCGGCCGCGAGTCCCCGGTCATATGCCTCATGCGCAAGCCTTGCATGGGAAAGCTCGGAGCGCTGCGATTCGACGTACTGGATCTTGAACTCGGTTCGACGCCCCACGGGCCGCCCCACGGGCCGCCCCACGGACCGCGCCGTCGGCCGCCGCGCCGTCGGCCGCCGCGCCGGTCAGCGCTTGGCGACGAACACGTGCGAAGCGGTGTCCGACTCCAGCTCCGCGGCCTCGCCGCCGCTGCCCACGAGCACTCCGCCCGCCGACTCGGTCACGCTCACCACGGAACCCGGCTGCACGCCCGCCCGCCGCAGCGTGTACATCAGCTGCGCGTCCGTCTGGATCGGCTCGCCGATGCGCCGCACCACGACCGTCTTGCCCTCCAGGCCCGGGTCGAGATCGGCCAGCGACACCATGCCCTCGTCCAGGAACGGGTCCGCGACCGCCTTCTCGCCCAGCTCCTCCAGGCCCGGGATCGGGTTCCCGTACGGCGACTCGGTCGGGTGGCGCAGCAGCTCCAGCACCCGGCGCTCCACCGCCTCGCTCATCACGTGCTCCCAGCGGCAGGCCTCGGCGTGCACCTGCTCCCACTCCAGGCCGATCACGTCGACGAGCAGACACTCGGCGAGGCGGTGCTTGCGCATCACGCGCGTGGCGAGCCGACGGCCCTCGTCCGTGAGCTCCAGGTGGCGGTCCGGGGCGACCGACAGCAGACCGTCGCGCTCCATCCGCGCCACGGTCTGGCTGACCGTCGGGCCGCTCTGATCGAGCCGTTCGGCGATCCGGGCGCGCATCGGGACCACACCTTCCTCCTCGAGTTCGAGGATGGTGCGGAGATACATCTCCGTGGTGTCGATCAGTCCGGACATACGTGCCCCTCGATGAGATAGCCGAGGGCTTGGCGGCTCTCGGCGTGTGCGCTGGCCCTGCATTCAATTCTGCCGGATACCACTGACAACCGTGCCGCGCCGTGGGAAGGCGACTTCCATGCCGCACCCGTGGTCACAGTGGCGGTCACGGCGACCGTCACACCGCCGTGCCGCCGTCCGACCGTACACCTGCACTGAAGTGCGGTGACGGCGCCCCTGATCAGTCGAACGCGGCAGGAGCGCACAGGGTTCCGGCCGGCCTCCCGCGCGCGGAGCGACCGTATTGACACCGCAGTGGTCCGGACCGCAACGTGATCCGCGACACGACGGGGAGCACCGGACCGGAAGGACCCATCGGGATGGGCGACGGCACGCTGGCGGAGCAGTTCTTCGACGCGGCGGCGGACCTGCTGCGGCGGGTGCGCGACGAGGAGGCGGAGTCCGTCGCGGCGGCCGGTGAGCTGATCGCCGCCACCGTGGCCGACGGCGGCCGGCTCTTCGCCTTCGGCGCCGGGCACTCCTCGCTCGCCGCCCAGGACATCGTCTACCGCGCGGGCGGCCTCGCCCTGATGAACCTGCTGCCGGTGCCGGGCGTGACCGGCGTGGACGTGGTCCCCGCGACCCTCGGCTCCGCGCTGGAACGGATCGACGGGCTGGCGGACGCCGTCCTGGAGACCAGCCCGGTCCGCGCGGGCGACCTCCTGGTGGTCGTCTCCCTCTCCGGCCGCAACGCCCTCCCGGTGGAGATGGCCTCCGGCGCCCGCGCGCGCGGGGCGAAGGTCGTCGGCGTGACCTCGGTGGCCTACGCCGCGCGGACCAGGTCGCGGCACGCGTCCGGCACGTTCCTGAAGGACCACTGCGACGTCGTCCTCGACTCCAAGATCGCCGTGGGGGACGCGGAGCTCACCGCCGAGGGGGTGGCGGCCCCCTTCGCCCCCGCCTCCACCGTCGTCACCACCGCCCTCCTCCAGGCGGTCATGGCCACGGCGGCGGGCTCCCTGGCCGCCCGCGGCATCGATCCCCCGCTGCTGCGCTCGGGCAACGTGGACGGCGGGCTCGACTGGAACGACCGGGTCCTGCACGAGTTCGGCGACCGGATCTTCTACCGGCGCCGCTGACTTCCGGCGCCGCTGACCCCCGGAGCGCGCGTACAACGATTTCCCTCGAACTTGCGGGAACCCGCTGTGTGCTGACTCACGTTCAAGTTGAATGATTGCGAAGGAGCGAACCACCGCGCCGAACGTGCGGACGCAGCCTGCAGGGGGTTCAGGTGAGTGCTTCCCGGCGTAGGGGAACCACGGACGAACTCGGGCCGGACGAGCCCGAACGCGACGGGTCCGATCTGCTGGCCGCGCTGCTCGACGGGATGGACGCCGCGTTGTGCGCCTTCGACGCCGACGGCCGGGTGACCCACTGGAACCGCGAGGCCGAGCGGATCCTCGGCTGGGCCGCCGCCGAGGCGGTCGGCCGGCACGGCTTCGCCGGCTGGGCCGTCCGGACCGCGGACGCCGCGGAGGTCGAGGAGCGCCTGATGGCCGCGATGCACGCGCCCGGCCGGCAGGTCCACGAGTTCGCGCTGCTCACCAAGGACGGCGGACGCGTCCTCGTCCGCACCCAGTCCGCGGCGGTACGGGGCGCGGACGGCAAGCCCGCGGGTGTCTACTGCGCCTTCAGCGAGGTGCACACGCAGATAGACCTGGAGCGGTCCATCGCCCTCAGCGAGGCGCTGTTCGAGGACGCGAGCTGGGGTGTCGTCCTCGTGGACGCCGATCTGCGGCCCGCCGTCGTCAACGCCCACGCGGCCCGCGCGCTCGGTGTCGGGCGCACGGCCGTCCTCGGGCGCCCCCTGGGTGAGCTGCTCGCCCAGGGCGTGGAGGAACTGGAGAGCGCCCTGACGCACGTCCTCGCCGAGGGCGCGCCGCCCGCGCCCTCCGAGATCTGGGTGGGGGTGCGCACCCCCGAGGGCGAGAAGCGGCGCTGCTGGCGCAGCGGCTTCCTGCGCCTCGCCTCCCCGCTCGCGGAACAGCCGGTGCCGCTCGGTGTCGGCTGGCTCTTCCAGGACGTCACCGACAGCAGGCAGACCGACCAGGAGGCCGCCCAGCTCCGCTTCCGCACCCATCAGCTCTACCGGGCCGCCCGCGCCGCCGCCGAGTCCGAGGACCCCGGGGAGGCCGCCACCGTCCACCTCGACTACGCGCTGGCGGGCTTCGCCGACCACGCGCTGATCGACCGGGTGGTGACGCACGGCCCCGAGGCGGGCGGTGAGGCCCCCGTGCGGCTGGTGCGCGTCGCCGCCACGCCCTCCGGGGCGCCCGGTCCGACCCACCTCACCGGTCACGCCGGCATCCCGGTCCGCTACCCGGAGGGCCACCCCGCCCTCCAGTGCGCCGGCCGCGCCGGCTCCGTACGCACGGGCGCGGGCACGGCCGCCGCGGAGGACGCCCGCGGCTGGGCCACCGCCCGGCAGTGGCCCGCGGACACGGTCCACGCCCTGTGCGTGGCCCTCCGCAGCAGGGGCCGCACCCTCGGCGTCGTGACCTTCCTCCGCACCTCCGGACGCACCCGCTTCGAGCGTGCCGACGTCCTGTACGCGGAGGACGTGGCGGCCCGGATCGCGGGCGCGCTGGATCTGGCGGAACTGGTCGCGAAAATCGGTTGAGCGAGCCGGGACCGCTTCCTAAGGTGGCGGTTACACAGAAGGGAGGTGATCGGGTAAATGACGAAGACCCGGACGCGTGAGGTGGCTGCGGGCTAGCGGCCCGGCACCACGTTAGTGCGGTGCCGGACCAGCGCGTGAGACGAGCGCGCAGCCGGCCCGATCCCAAGCAGTCACCCGACCCGCAGGCTCGCCGGTACGTCCGGCCGGCCCACGCCTTGAGGCGCGGACCAGAGCCTGCGGGTCGCCTGCTTTCCCCTCGGTGCCGAGCTGCCGAGTTGCCGACGGGTGCCCTTTACGAGGCGATGTCCTCGTACCCCGCGATCTCCCGCGGGTCGCGCGCCCCGGGGCCGACGTAGCGGGCGGAGGGGCGGACGAGGCGGCCCGTGCGCTTCTGCTCCAGGATGTGCGCCGACCAGCCGGCCGTCCGGGCACAGGTGAACATCGAGGTGAACATGTGGGCGGGAACCTCGGCGAAGTCCAGGACGATGGCTGCCCAGAACTCCACGTTGGTGGCGAGGACCCGGTCGGGGCGGCGGTTGTGGAGCTCCTCCAGCGCCGCCTTCTCCAGCGCCTCGGCGACCTCGAAGCGGGGCGCGCCCAGTTCGCGGGCGGTGCGGCGCAGCACGCGCGCGCGGGGGTCCTCGGCGCGGTAGACGCGGTGCCCGAAACCCATGAGGCGCTCGCCCCGGTCCAGGGCGTGCCTGACGTACGCCTCGGCGTCCCCCGTCCGCTCGATCTCCTCGATCATGCCGAGGACGCGCGAGGGCGCGCCCCCGTGCAGCGGACCGGACATGGCGCCCACGGCGCCGGACAGCGCGGCGGCCACGTCGGTGCCCGTCGACGCGATCACGCGCGCGGTGAACGTGGACGCGTTCATGCCGTGCTCGGCGGCGCTCGTCCAGTAGGCGTCCACCGCGGCCACGTGCTTGGGGTCGGGCTCGCCGCGCCAGCGGATCATGAACCGCTCGACGATGGACCGCGCCTTGTCGATCTCGCGCTGCGGGACCATGGGCAGCCCCTGGCCGCGGGCGGACTGGGCGACGTACGACAGCGCCATGACGGCGGCGCGGGCGAGGTCGTCACGGGCCTCCCCCTCCTCGATGTCGAGCAGCGGCCTGAGGCCCCAGACGGGGGCGAGCATGGCGAGGGCGGACTGGACGTCGACGCGGATGTCCCCGGAGTGGACGGGGATGGGGAACGGCTCGGCGGGCGGCAGGCCGGGGTTGAAGGCGCCGTCGACGAGCAGCCCCCAGACGTTGCCGAAGGAGACACGGCCGACCAGGTCCTCGATGTCGACGCCCCGGTACCGGAGTGCGCCGCCCTCCTTGTCCGGTTCGGCGATCTCCGTTTCGAACGCGACGACTCCTTCGAGTCCGGGTACGAAGTCGGACATCAGGCGGCTCCTCACGAGGTGAACGACGGCTGGTGGGGTGGGGGTGGTGATGCGGTGCGGTACGCGCGGCCCGAAGCGGTATCCCGGTGATGCCCCGTGCGGCCGACGGTCACCCAACCGGGACGGTGGCAGCAAGATAGCACTGAGTGCCACCCACGGGGAGTCATCGCGGCACTGAGTGCCAAGCCATGATGGTGAAGTCCGCCGCGCGCGCCGGGGCGCATGCGGCAGGATGACCACGTGAACGAGCGCGACACCGCTTCCCCGCCGTCCCGGCTCCCCGCACCGGACCCGGCCGCGATGCGCAAGCAGTACCGGGCGGAGGGCCTCGACGAGAGCGGACTCGCCGGGCACCCCATGACACAGTTCGCACGCTGGTTCCGGCAGGCCGCGGTCGAGGGCGCGGTGTTCGAACCGAACGCCATGGTCGTCTCCACCGCGGACGCCTCCGGACGTACGAGCTCCCGTACGGTGCTGATGAAGGCGTACGACGAGCGGGGCTTCGTCTTCTACACCAACTACGGCTCCCGCAAGGCACACGACCTGGCGGACAACCCGTACGTGTCACTGCTGTTCCCCTGGCACGCGATCGCCCGGCAGGTGATCGTCTCCGGAACGGCCCGCCGCACGGGCCGGGACGAGACGGCGGCGTACTTCCGCACCCGGCCGCACGGCTCCCAGCTGGGCGCCTGGGCCAGCGAGCAGTCGTCGGTCATCCGGTCCCGGACGCAGCTGGACGTGGTGTACGAGGAGCTGCACGCCCGCTACCCGGAGGGCGAGCAGGTGCCGGTGCCGCCGAACTGGGGCGGCTTCCGGATCGCCCCGCGGACGGTGGAGTTCTGGCAGGGGCGGGAGAACCGACTGCACGACCGGCTGCGGTACGTGGCGGAGCCGGACGGGTCGTGGCGGGTGGAGCGGCTGAGTCCCTGACCGCCCGGTGCCGGTCCGCGGCTCAGCCGAGCGTCTCGTCCAGGAGTACGGCCCACTGGGCGACCACCCGGTCGCGGCGGCCCGTGTCGTCCGTGAGGAGGTTGGCGAGGCCGAGGCCGCGGGCCATGTCCAGGAGTCCCTGCACGGTTTCGCGCACCCCGGGCACCGACTCGTCGGCGCCGAGCAGTTCGACGGCGATGCGGTGGGTCTCGCGGCCGACGCGGGCCTCCAGTTCGGTGACCCGGGGCCGGAGCTGCTCCTCGTCGGAGGCGGCGACCCACAGGTGGAGGGCGGCCCGGAAGAGGGGGCCCGTGTAGAGGTCGACGAGGGCGCCGACCACGGCCCGGCGGTCGGCGGCACCGTGCGGGAACAGGGCGCGCAGGGCCGCGGAACGCTCCTCCGCGACGTACTCCACGGCCGCGGTGAACAGGTCCTCACGGGTACGGAAGTGGTGCTGGGCCGCGCCCCGGGAGACGCCCGCGTGCTCGGCGACGACGGAGACCGTGGAGCCCGCCCAGCCGCGCGTCGCCAGACAGGCGACGGCGGCTTCGAGGAGGCGCCGCCGGGTGGCCCGGCTGCGGTCCTGCTTGGGACTCCTGACCGCGCGCACGCCCGAGCCCGTGTCCGCGTCCGTTCCCGTCTCCACGACCGTGCTCACACCACCCATCCCGGATCCCGTCGTTCGAGGAAGGCCGTCATCCCCTCGCGGGCCTGCGCGGAGGAGAACAGCCGGGCCGAGAGCGCGGTCAGTCCGGCCGCGTCCCGGTCGAAGGTCTCCAGCACCCTAGCCGTGAGCAGCCGTTTGGTCTCGGCCAGGCCCTGGGGCGAGGCCCGGCGCAGCCCGTCCAGGACGGGGGCGAGCACGTCGTCCACGTCGTCCGCCCCGTCACCGGCCGCCGTGAGCAGGCCGACGCGGACCGCCTCGTCGGCGCCGAAGCGCTCGCCGGTCAGGCAGTAGCGCGCCACGGCGCGTGGGTCGGCGCGGGGCAGCACCGGCAGCGAGATGACGGCGGGCGCGACGCCGATGCGCACCTCGGTGAAGGCGAAGGTGGAGTCGGCGGAGGCGGCGGCGACGTCGCAGGCGGCGAGCAGGCCGAGGCCGCCCGCGCGGACGTGCCCGGTGACCCGGGCGACGACGGGCTTGGGCAGCTCGACGATCTGCCGGAGGAGACCGACCAGCGCGTCGGGGTGCGGGGGGTCGCGCAGGTCGGCGCCGGCGCAGAAGGTGGTGCCGGTGTGGGTGAGGACGACCGCCCGGACCCCGTCGTCCCCGCCGCAGTCGCCGAGCGCGCCGGACAGCTCCGCCACGAGCGCGGCGGACAGGGCGTTGCGGGTGTCCGGCGAGTCGAGGGTGAGGGTCGTGACGGCACGCGCGCGCGTGCGGCCCACCAGGCCCGCGGCCGTCATGACGGCTCCTTCAGGGACAGCTCCTTCATCACAGTTCCCTCAGCTCACGGCGGAGGATCTTGCCGGAGGCGGCGCGCGGCACGGCGTCGAGGAAGGTGACGCGGCGGACGCGCTTGTAGGGGGCGACGCGTTCGGCGACGTACGCCATGATCTCCGGCGCGGAGAGGTGCCCCGCGGTCGGCCGGCGGACCACGTGGGCGTGCGGCACCTCGATGCCGTCCTCGTCGTAGTGGCCGATCACGGCGGCGTCGGCGATACCGGGGTGGGTGAGCAGGACGGCCTCCAGTTCGGCCGGGGCGACCTGGTAGCCCTTGTACTTGATCAGCTCCTTGACGCGGTCGACGATGTACAGCCAGCCTCCGTCGTCGACGTGCCCGACGTCCCCGGTGTGCAGCCAGCGGTCACTGTCGATCATGGCGGCCGTGGCGTCGGGGCGGCCCAGGTACCCCTTCATGACCTGGGGGCCGCGGATGAGGACCTCGCCGGGTTCGCCGGCCGGCACGTCGCGCGACGGGTCGTCGAGGGAGACGATGCGCATCTCGGTGCCCGCGACGAGCTTGCCGACGGTCCCGGGGGGCGCGTCCCGGGCGGCGTCCAGGGGCACGACGTGGGTGCAGGGCGACAGTTCGGTCATGCCGTAGCCCTGGCCGATGGGAGGCAGCCCGAGCCGTTCGGCGCAGGCCGCCGCGAGTCTCGCGTCGAGCGGGGCGGCCGCGCTCAGGACGTACTCCAGGGACGACAGGTCGTACCTGACGACCGACGGGTGCTTGGCGAGGGCGAGGACGATCGGCGGGGCCACGTACAGGGCGGTGATGCGGTGCTTCTCGATGGCCACGAGGAAGGTGTCCAGGTCGAAGCGGGGCAGGACGACGACGGTCGCGCCGTGCTTCAGGGGGCCGTTCATCAGGGCGGTCAGGCCGTAGATGTGGAAGAACGGCAGGACGGCGAGGACGCGTTCGCCGGGGGCGACGGGGACCAGCGGGTGGATCTGGTCGAGGTTGGTGGCGATGGACCGGTGGGTGAGCAGCACGCCCTTGGGGACGCCGGTCGTGCCGGAGGAGTACGGCAGCACCGCGATGTCCTCGGCCGGGTCGATGGCGACCTCGGGCTCGGGCGCGGTGGTGGCGAGCAGGTCGATGAGTGAGCGGTGACCGGGGGCGCTGTCGCAGACGAATACCTCCCGTATGCCGCCCACGCGTTCGGCGGCCGCGCGGGCGGTCTCCAGCAGCGGGGAGACGGTCACCAGCCAGCGGGCGCCGCAGTCGGTGAGCTGCTTGGCCAGTTCGTCGGCGGTGGCGAGGGGATGCACGGTCGTGACCGTGGCACCCGCGCGCGTGGCGGCGTAGAAGGCGGGCGGGAAGGCGATCGTGTTGGGGCTGTGCAGGGCGAGGACGTCGCCCTTGCGGACGCCCGCCTCCGCGAACGCGGCGGCCAGCCGCCGGTGGAAGTGGTCCAGTTGCGCGTACGTGAGGGTGGTGCCGTCGACGCCGTCGATCAGCGCGGGGGCGTCACCGTGTGCGGCGGCGCCGCCCAGGACGGCCTCGTGGATGGGCAGGTCCACGGCCGGTACGTCGGCGTACTCGCTGCGGAACATCGGTTCCTCCTGCGTCGATCAGCCGGGGTGATCAGTACGACTTGGGCAGGCCCAGGGTCTGGTGGGAGACGTAGTTGAGGATCATTTCGCGGCTCACCGGGGCGATGCGGGACACCCGCGCGGCCGTGACGAGGGAGGCGAGCCCGTACTCGTTGGTGAGGCCGTTGCCGCCCAGGGTGTGCACCGCCTGGTCGACGGCCTTCACACAGGCCTCCGCGGCCGCGTACTTGGCCATGTTGGCGGCTTCCCCCGCGCCCACGTCGTCCCCGGCGTCGTACAGGTGGGCTGCCTTGCGCATCATCAGGCGGGCCAGTTCGAGTTCGATGTGGGACTGGGCGAGGGGGTGCGCGATGGCCTGGTGGGCGCCGATGGGGGCCTTCCACACGGTGCGCTCGCGCGCGTACTCGACGGCCCGGGCGAGCGCGTGGCGGCCCATGCCGATCGCGAAGGCCGCGGTCATGATGCGCTCGGGGTTGAGTCCGGCGAAGAGCTGGAGCAGCCCCGCGTCCACCTCTCCGCCGACGAGCGCGTCCGCGGGCAGCCGTACGTTGTCGAGGGTGAGCTCGAACTGCCGCTCTGCGGCCCGCAGCTCCATGTCGATGGCCCGCCGCTCGAAGCCCTCGGTGTCGCGCGGGACGATGAACAGGCAGGGCTTGAGGCGGCCGGTACGGGCGTCCTCGGTGCGGCCCACGATCAGGGTGGCGTCCGCTCTGTCGACGCCGGAGATGAACACCTTGCGGCCCGTGAGCAGCCAGTCGGCGCCGTCGCGGCGGGCGGTGGTGGTGATGCGGTGGGAGTTGGAGCCGGCGTCGGGCTCGGTGATCCCGAAGGCCATGAGGCGGCTGCCGTCGGCGAGTCCGGGCAGCCAGGCCCGCTTCTGCTCCGCGGTGCCGAAGCGGGCGATCACGGTGCCGCAGATGGCGGGCGAGACGACCAGCATCAGCAGCGGGCAGCCGGCCGCGCCCAGTTCCTCCAGGACGATGGAGAGCTCGGTGATGCCGGCGCCCCCGCCGCCGTACTCCTCGGGCAGGTTGACGCCGAGGTAGCCGAGTTTCGCGGCCTCGGCCCAGAGTTCGTCGGGGTGGGTCCCCGCGGCGGCCGTCCGGCGGATGTACTCGCGGCCGTAGCGCGCGCCCAGGGCGGCGACCGCGGCACGGAGGGCCTGGTGCTCGTCGGATTCGATGACGGCGGACGTCATGGGGTCTCCTCCTGTACGACGGCCAGCAGCGCGCCGACCGCGACCTGTTGTCCGGGGACGGCGTGCAGAACGGTGAGCGTGCCCGCGGCCGGGGCGGAGATGCGGTGCTCCATCTTCATCGCCTCCAGCCACAGCAGCGGCTGTCCGGCCGCCACCCGGGCGCCCTCGGTGAGGCCGTCGGCGACGCGGACGACCGTGCCGGGCATGGGGGCGAGCAGGGAACCGGGCTCGCGGCGGTCCGTGGGGTCGGGGAAGCGGGGCAGGGCGGTGAGCACGGTCCCGTTCACGTACACCCGGTCGTCGCCGTACCGGGCGATCTCGTACGTCCGCCGCAGGCCGTCGGCTTCCAGGACGACGCGGCCGGCGTCGGCCCGGACGACCCGGACGCCCTCCGCCGTGGGTCCCCGGCGGGTGTGGTGGTAGCGGACCTCGTGCTCCTCGCCCGCCGCCGCGTACCGCTTGGCCTGCGGCTGCGAGGGAACGTTCCGCCAGCCGCCGAAGCGGGACCGGCCGTGGGCGTCGGCGAGGGCGGCGGCCAGGGGCGCGTACGCGTCGGGGGCGGGTGCGGTGAGACCGGTCAGGTGCCGGTCGTAGAAGCCGGTGTCCATGCGGCCGGACGTGAACTCCGGGTGCCGCAGGGAGCGGACGAGCAGGTTTCTGTTGGTCACCGGCCCGTGGAGCTCCGCGCGCTCCAGGGCGCCCGCGAGCCGGCGCAGGGCCTCCGCGCGCGTGGGTGCGTGGGCGACCGCCTTGGCGAGCATCGGGTCGTAGTGCACGCCGATGTCGTCGCCGTCCGTGTACCCGGTGTCCAGGCGGACGCCGGGGACGGCCAGGCGGTGCAGGGTGCCGGTCTGCGGCGCCCAGCCGTGCGCGGGGTCCTCGGCGTACAGGCGGGCCTCGACGGCGTGGCCCCGCGCGCGCGGGGGGTCCTTCTCCAGCGCGTGGCCTTCGGCGACACGGATCTGTTCGGCGACCAGGTCGATGCCGAACACGGCCTCGGTGACGGGGTGCTCGACCTGGAGGCGGGTGTTCATCTCCAGGAAGTGGGCACGTCCGTCCGCCACGAGGAACTCGACGGTGCCCGCCCCCACGTAGCTCACCGCGCGGGCGGCCCGTACGGCCAGGGCGTGCACCTCGTCGGTGAGCGCGGGCGGCAGGCCGGGCGCCGGGGCCTCCTCGATCACCTTCTGGTGGCGGCGCTGGAGGGAGCAGTCGCGGGTGCCGAGCGCCCACACGGTGCCGTGCGTGTCGGCGAGCACCTGCACCTCGACGTGCCGCCCGCCCTCGACATACGGCTCGACGAACACCTCCCCGTCCCCGAAGGCACTCGCGGCCTCCGCGCGCGCGGCCGTCAGCTCGGCGCCGAGGTCTGCCAGCCGCCGTACGATCCGCATCCCGCGCCCGCCACCGCCCGCGGCGGCCTTCACCAGCACCGGCAGATCGGCCTCGGTGAGCTCGTCCGTGCCGAGCGGCTCGATGCCCATGAGCTGCTTCGCGCGCGTCTTGGACGCCATCGCCTCGATCGCGGCCGGGGGCGGCCCGATCCAGACCGGTCCCGCGTCCAGGACGGCACGCGCGAAGTCGGCGTTCTCCGACAGGAAGCCGTAGCCGGGGTGCACGGCGTCCGCGCCGGCGTCCAGGGCGGCCTTCACGATGAGGTCGCCGCGCAGATAGGTGTCCGCGGGGGCCGCCCCCGGCAGCCGTACCGCCGCGTCGGCCACGCGCGCGTGGAGGGCGCTTTCGTCGGCGTCCGAGTGCACGGCGACCGTCCGGATGCCCAGCTCACGACAGGTACGGAAGACACGGCAGGCGATCTCGCCCCGGTTGGCGACGAGGACAGAAGTGATCATCGGTGGTCCCTCGGTCATCGGTGGTCCCTCACATCCGGAAGACGCCGAAGCCGCCCCGCGCACCCTGGTAGGGCGCGGTGTGGATGGCGGACAGGCACAGCCCCAGGACGGTGCGGGTGTCGCGCGGGTCGATGACCCCGTCGTCGTACAGCCGCCCGGACAGGAACATCGGCAGGGACTCGGACTCGATCTGCTGCTCCACCATCGCCCGCAGCGCGGCGTCGCCCTCCTCGTCGTACGGCCGCCCCTTCGCGGCGGCGGACTGCCGGGCGACGATCGACAGCACCCCGGCGAGCTGCTGCGGGCCCATGACGGCGGACTTGGCGCTGGGCCAGGCGAACAGGAAGCGCGGGTCGTAGGCGCGTCCGCACATGCCGTAGTGCCCGGCGCCGTAGGAGGCGCCCATGAGCACGGACAGGTGCGGGACGGTGGAGTTGGACACCGCGTTGATCATCATGGCGCCGTGCTTGATGATGCCGCCCTGTTCGTACTCCCTGCCGACCATGTAGCCGGTGGTGTTGTGCAGGAAGAGCAGCGGGATGTCGCGCTGGTTGGCGAGCTGGATGAACTGGGCCGCCTTCTGCGACTCCGCGCTGAACAGCACGCCCCGGGCGTTGGCGAGGATGCCGACCGGATAGCCGTGCAGCTCCGCCCAGCCCGTCACCAGGCTGGTCCCGTACAGCGGTTTGAACTCGTCGAAGTCGGAGGCGTCGACGATCCGTGCGATCACCTCCCGCGGGTCGAAGGGGGTGCGCAGGTCGGCGGGGACGATGCCGAGCAGCTCCTCCTCGTCGTACTCCGGTGCCGCGGCGGGGCCCGGGTCGGGGTGCGCCTTGCGGTGGTTGAGGCGGGCGACCGCTCGCCGCGCCCGGCGGAGGGCGTCGTGCTCGTCGAGGGCGAAGTCGTCGGCGAGGCCCGACACGCGCGCGTGCATCTCGGCACCGCCGAGGGACTCGTCGTCGCTCTCCTCCCCCGTCGCCATCTTCACCAGCGGCGGACCGCCGAGGAACACCTTCGCCCGTTCCTTGACCATGATCACGTGGTCGGACATCCCGGGCACGTACGCGCCGCCGGCGGTGGAGTTGCCGAACACCACCGCGACGGTCGGTATCCCGGCGGCGGACAGGCGCGTCAGGTCACGGAAGAGCGCGCCACCCGGAATGAAGATCTCCTTCTGGGACGGCAGGTCGGCGCCCCCGGACTCCACCAGGCTGATGCAGGGCAGCCGGTTGGTGAGCGCGATCTCGTTGGCGCGCAGGGCCTTCTTCAGGGTCCAGGGGTTGCTGGCGCCGCCGCGTACGGTCGGGTCGTTGGCGGTGATCAGGCACTCGACCCCCTCGACGACGCCGATGCCGGTGACGAGGGAGGCGCCCACCGCGTACTCCGACCCCCAGGCGGCGAGCGGGGAGAGCTCCAGGAAGGGGGTGTCCGGGTCGAGGAGCAGCTCGATGCGCTCCCGCGCGAGCAGCTTGCCGCGCCGTCTGTGCCGGTCGACGTACTTCTCGCCGCCGCCGGACAGGGCCTTGGCGTGCTCGGCGTCCAGTTCGGCGAGCTTGGCGAGCATGGCCTCGCGGTGCGCCGCGTAGTCGGGGCCGGTGGTGTCCAGGGAGGTGGGAAGAACCGTCACAGCAGGACCTCCGGTATCTCCAGGTGGCGGGAGCGGAGCCACTCGCCGAGCGCCTTGGCCTGCGGATCGAAGCGCGCCTGCGAGGCCACGCCCTCGCCGAGCAGTCCGTGGACGACGAAGTTGAGGGCACGGAGGTTGGGCAGGACGTGACGGGTGACGGTCAGGCCACGGCTCGCGGTCTCGGGGACCAGCTCCCCGAACCGGTCGGCCGTCACCTCGTGCACCAGCCACCGCCAGGCCTCCTCCGTCCGCACCCACACCCCGACGTTGGCGTCGCCGCCCTTGTCACCGCTGCGGGCGCCGGCGACGAGGCCGAGCGGGGCGCGGGTGGTGGACGACGGCGGCAGCGGCGCCGGGAGCTCCGGCTGCGGCACCTCCCGCGGTACGGCGGTGTCCTGGGGCGCGGGCGGCCCCACGTGGATCCGGCGCCCGTCGTCCAGGACCGCCACGTGGTCCACGGCGCCCTGGTCGACGTAGAGCGCCTCGAACACCCCGTACGGCGCGCCCCTGCCGGGCGGCGCCAGCACGTGGAAGCCGGGGTAACTGGCGAGGGCGAGCTCCACCGCGGCCCCGCTGAGCACCCGCCCCACGGCCTCCTGGCCGGTGTCCCGCACGACCAGCCGCAGCAGCGCGCTCGCCGTCTCCTCGGTGGGCGCGTCGGGCCGGTCGGTCCGTACGAGGTCCCAGTCGACGTGCGCGGGCCGGGTCTTCGCGGCGGCCAGCGCGCCCTCCAGCTGGCCCCGCACCAGGGCGGCCTTCTCCTCGATGTCGAGCCCGGTGAGCACGAAGGTGACCTCGTTGCGGAAGCCGCCGAGCCGGTTGAGGCCGACCTTGAGCGTGGGCGGCGGCGCCTCCCCGCGCACGCCGCTGATCCGTACGCGGTCGGGCCCCTCCTCCGTCAGCTCGACCGTGTCCAGCCGGGCGGTGACGTCGGGCCCCGCGTACCGGGCGCCCGCCGTCTCGTACAGCAGCTGCGCGGTGACCGTGCCGACGTCCACGAGCCCGCCGGTGCCGAGGTGCTTGGTGATGACGGCGGTGCCGTCCTCGTGGATCTCGGCGAGGGGGAAGCCGGGGTGGCGCATGTCCCCGGGGCTGCCCCCGGACCCGGTTCCGTCGCGGAAGAAGGCGTAGTTGCCGCCGGTGACCTGGGCCCCGCACTCCAGCAGGTGCCCGGCGACGACGGCGCCCGCGAGCCGGTCGTACTCCGTGGGTGCCCAGCCGAAGTGGGCGGCGGCGGGGCCGGTGACCAGGGCGGCGTCGGTGACCCGGCCGGTGACGACGACGTCGGCGCCCTCGCGCAGGCAGGCGGCGATGCCGGCCCCGCCCAGGTAGGCGTGGGCGGCGAGGCTGCCGATGTGCCGCGAGGTGAGGTCGTCGCCCTCGACGTGCGCGACGCGTACGGGGATGCCGAGCCGGGCGGCCAGCGCCCGTACGGCGTCGGCGAGCCCCGCCGGGTTCAGCCCGCCTCCATTGGTGACGATGCGCACCCCGCGCGCGTGGGCCAGCCCCAGGCACTCCTCCAGCTGCCGCAGGAAGGTCCGGGCGTATCCGGCGCCGGGGTCCTTCATCCGGTCCCGGGCCAGGATCAGCATGGTCAGCTCGGCCAGGTAGTCGCCGGTGAGCACGTCCAGCGGACCGCCGGTGAGCATCTCGCGCATGGCGTCGAAACGGTCGCCGTAGAACCCGGACGCGTTGCCGACGCGCAAGGGGGCGGTGCCGGGGACGCTGTGGGGGGCGGTCACCGCGCGGTTCCCGCGGGCGGTGAGCCGGCGCCGGTACCTCCGGGCGGGCGGCCGGCGCCGGGCGGGCCCGCGAAGGCCTGCGCGATGTCCAGCCACCGGTCGGCGTCGGCTCCCTCCGCCCGTACGGCGAGGTCGGCCCGGTGGGCCCGCTGGGTGACCAGCAGGCAGAAGTCGAGCGCGGGGCCGGTGACGCGTTGGGCCGCGTTCGCGGGGCCGTACGTCCAGGTCTCGGACGGATCCGCTGGCGACACCAGTTCGACGCGGAACTCCTCGCCGGGCGCGGTCAGCCCCCGCACGAAGTACGCGTAGTCCCGCGCGCGTACGCCGATCCGCGCGATGTGCCGCAGCCGGCCGGTGGGGGCGGGACGGGGGACGCCGAGCGCGTCGACGACGTCCAGCCCGTGCGCCCAGGTCTCCATCAGCCGGGCGGTGGCCAGGGAGGCGGCCGACATGGGCGGCCCGTACCAGGGGAAACGGGCACCGGGCGGGGCGTCGCGCAGGGCCCGGTCGAGGAGGGCGCGCCCCTGCCGCCACCTGCCGAGCAGCTCGCCGGGCGGCGCCGACGCTCCCTCCTCCGCGCCCTCGTCGACGAAGGTGTGGGGCGCGGCGAGGGCCTGCTCCCCCAGGGCCCGGAAGCCGTCCTCGTCCATGACGGCGAGCAGGGCCGAGTGATCGGTCCAGGCGAGGTGCGCGATCTGGTGGGCCACGGTCCAGCCGGGGGCGGGCGTCGGACGGGTCCACCCGTCCGGTGACAACGCGCTGACCACTTGGTCGAGTTCGTGACTCTCGGTACGTAAGTCGTCGAGCACGGGGGTCGGGTCGGCCATGGCTGGGAGCATGGCAGCGGCCCCGGAAACAAGCAAGCGTGCTTGCATGCATCTTTCGCCGGAGACTCCGGCGAGGGCGAGCGAACGAGGGCTCGGATGCCTCGCCTCGCCTCGATGCGGCGCCTGCGGTACTACGGGGTCACGGTTGACGCCTGTCGTGGTCAGGCGGCGGGCTCGGGTGTGAGCTGCCAGATACTGACGAGTTCCGAGCGCGGCGTAACCATGTACACGAAGAAGCCACCCGTCACGAACGCATGCTTGGCACCCTCGTCGGCATCCTGGAACGCCGCTCCGTGAAGATGCAGCGCCTCGGCGGCCCGGACCAGTTCGTCGGCCTTTCGCTCCACCTCGGCGAGGAAGGCATCCGGTGCGCCGGTGGCCACGGTCGCCTCGTCCGGCACGTACTCCCAGCGCCAGGTCACTCGGCGTGCACCGACCGGGTGGCGTTCCGGTAGATGGTGCTGGCCCTGACCAGATGCTCGCGCGCCTCATCGGGCGTGGTCGCGACCTGGGCGAGATACTCGGCCCGGTGGTACGCCCTCGCCGTTTCCGGGTGCCGCTCGATCTCGATCAGGGCCGCCCAGTGAGCCAGGTAGGCGTGCACGGGCTTGAGCGAGCCGTGCTCCACCGCTTCCGCGAGCGCGTGGTCCTTCGCCTGGTCGTAGGCGGCCAGGAGCTGCGGGGCGACGACGGCACAGGCGGCGCGCAAGGCACCGGGGGTGCGCTCCGGACGCGGGATCGACGGCCCGTCACCGGCCGTCTCGGTGTGCTGAAGGCTCATGCTCCCGTTCCCTTCGTGTCCTCGGCCGCCCCGTCGACCGTGCTCCGGACCCGAGAGGCGCTGGGCGCGCGTCCGACTCTAGTCCCACGGCACCTCACCGCGTGAGGGGAATCCTCCCGCCGCGTCCTCCGCAAAAGCCGGGCGGGCGCGGTGACCGGTGTCGCCGCGCCCGCCGGCAGCCCGTGCGCCCGGTGGGCCGTACGCCCGGTGGATCAGTCGCGCTGGGCGTCCGCGGGGAGCTTGCGGAGCTTCATGGTGTCGGCGGTGTCCGTGCCGAAGCCGTAGTCCAGCAGGGCGGCGGCGTCGGCGTAGCGGTCGCTGCCGTTGAGGATGGTGCCGACCAGGGTCTTGTCACCGCGGACGGCCGCGAACACCAGGCACTGGCCCGCCGGGGTGGTCGTGCCGGTCTTGATGCCGATCACGCCGTCGTAGGAACCGAGGAGCTGGTTGGTGTTGTACCAGGTGTAGTAGCGGGTGTTGCCGTTGGCCGCCGGGGCGTCCGCCTTGTACTCCTTCTTCGCGACGGCCGAGCGGAAGGTGTCGTTCTCCAGGGCGTGCCGGGCGAGCTGCGCCAGCTCGGCCGGGGTGCTCACGTCGCCGGCGTCCGTGCCGTCGAAGGTGACGAAGTCGGTGTTGGGAAGACCGAGCTCGTCGGCCTTCGTGTTCATCTTGGTGACGAACGACTTGGTGCGCTCGGCGCTGGTCCCGCCGGTGCCGTAGGTGTCGGCGAGGGCGAAGGCCGCGTCCGCTCCGGAGGGGAGCAGCGCCGCGTGGAGGAGCTGTTCGACGGTGAGCCTGTCACCGACCTGGAGGTCCGCCGTGCTCGTCCCGTTCTCGATGACGTAGTCGCGGTACTCCTGCTTGACGGTCACCTGGCGCTTCAGGTCGACACCGCTGGTGTCGAGCACGACGGAGGCCAGCATGATCTTCGTGGTGCTCGCCAGGGGTCTGGGTGTGTTCGCGCCCTTGGCGTAGAGCAACTTTCCGCTCGTCCCGGCCACCAGCGCGGCGCCCTTGGCGGAAACGGTCGGCGCCTCCCCCGTGGGCGTCGCGGCCCGGGCGGTCGACGGCAAGAGGGCCAGTAAGACACTACTGGGGAGGGCGGCGATGACAGCTGTGCGCCTGACGATGGTTGTTGCAGTCACAAGATTGTGCTCCATTCCTGCAGTGTTCACTTCAACTCGCCCCCC
Source organism: Streptomyces sp. CRN 30 (assembly GCF_034105845.1). Classification (NCBI taxonomy): domain Bacteria; kingdom Bacillati; phylum Actinomycetota; class Actinomycetes; order Kitasatosporales; family Streptomycetaceae; genus Streptomyces; species Streptomyces sp. CRN 30. The sequence continues at coordinate 25,435 of NZ_JAVRHI010000372.1, forward strand.
ACCCTGCCCCTCTCCGGCCAAGCCAACCCGTGCATCTTGCAACCAAATGGTGAAGACCCCACGGAGCTCCAGCATCCGCGTAAGCTGCGAAGCAGCTGTACGCACCTGACTCGACCGACTGCCTGCTCTTGGACGGCCCCCTCGTGAACACCCCCAGCACCGACCGCCCCGTGCCCACGGCCACCGCCGCCGCCGGTGCGGCCCCCGCGGCCGTACCGGAGACCGTCCCCACCGGACGCACCGCACGGTGGGGCTCCCTCGGGCCGGTCGGGCTGGTGCTGGCCGGGGGAATCTCCGTGCAGTTCGGTGCGGCGCTCGCCGTGATGCTCATGCCGCGTGCCGGAGCAGTGGGCGTGGTGACGTTGCGGCTGGTGGTGGGCGCGATCGTGATGCTCCTCGTGTGCCGGCCCCGGGTACGGGGGTACACCCGGGCCGACTGGGTCACGGTCGTCGTCTTCGGTGTCGTCATGGCCGCGATGAACGGGCTCTTCTACCAGGCGGCCGCCCGCATCCCGCTCGGCGCCGCCGTCACGCTCGAGGTCCTCGGCCCGCTCGCCCTGTCCGTGTTCGCCTCCCGGCGGCTGGTGAACCTGCTGTGGGCCGCGCTCGCGCTCGTGGGCGTCTTCCTGCTGGCCGGCGGTGGCTTCGGCGGCCTGGATCCCGTGGGTGTCGCCTTCGCGCTGGCGGCCGGGGTGATGTGGGCCGCGTACATCGTCTTCAGTGCCCGTACGGGACGCCGCTTCCCCCAGGCCGACGGGCTGGCACTGGCCATGGCGGTGGGCGCGGTGCTGTTCCTGCCGCTGGGCATCCTGGCGTCCGGGTCCCGCCTGGTCGACCCGGCCACGCTCGGCCTGGGCGCGGCCGTGGCCGTCCTGTCGTCCGTCCTGCCCTACACGCTGGAACTGCTCGCGTTGCGGCGGCTGCCCGCGTCCACGTTCGCCGTCATGATGACCCTGGAGCCGGCGATCGCCGCGATCGCCGGCTTCCTGCTCCTGAGCCAGGCCCTGTCCCCCGTGCAGGCCCTCGCGATCGCCTTGGTCATCGCGGCCAGCATGGGAGCGGTACGGACCCAGGTGGACCGGGGCCCCGAGGCCGAGCCGGTGGAGGGCTGAGACCGAGGCGGGCGGCCGGGCGCGGGGCCGTCACCCCCGGAGCCGGGCGGCCAGCGCGGCCAGGGTCTGCGCGGTGTCCGTCAGGCTCCTGACCGCCGCGTCCAGGTCCGCGGCCAGGTCGGCCGCCGGGAGGGCGGAGGGCGCGGGTGCCGGGACGGGCGTACCGCGGTAGCCGATCGGGCCCTCGTTGTAGCGCTGGTACCAGCCGGTGAACCCCGGACCGGCGGGGGCCTCCAGGAAGCGGACCCGGGCGAGCTGTATCTCGGTGCCGCCCGCGTTCCCGGTGATGTCGAGGCGGTAGTGGGAGTACGCCGGGGCACGGCCGCGGAGCTGGAACTCCCGCGTCTGGAAGCGCCCGGTGAAGACCTCGCCCGCCCGGTGGTCCAGGGGCGTCCAGCTCCGGCCGTCCCGGGAGCCGAGGAGCGTCCAGTCACGTGGGTCGCGGTCGGCGAAGTCGTTCGCCGTCATCAGCGCGTACGACGTGACGGCGGCGGGGCGGGCGAGGGTGAAGTCGAGCCGCGCGGTCTCCTCGCCCGCCAGCCACTTCTCCCGGTCGTCGTGGAGGAGGTTGTCCGCCGTCTCCCCCGCCTCCTCGAACTCGTCGCTCGCCTCCACCCAGTCCACCTCGACCTCGGCCGGCGCGGTCCGCAGCGCGGCCACGCCCGAGTTGCCCCGCTGGTCGCGCCAGGTCACCCGTTCCACGGGCGCCCCGCCGTCGTCCACCAGCAGCCCCAGCTCCCCGGAACGGTGCCAGCCGCCGCCCCAGCCCTCCTCGGTGTCGAAGCGGTGCAGGACGTCCACCGGAAGGTGTTCCACCTCCTCCGGAGAGGCCCAGCTGCCGGTCAGGCGGCCCCGGTACTCATAGTGCGTACCGTCGGCCGTGCGGTGGTGGCCGTGGAAGTCGGACATGTTCGACTGGAAGCTGATGGCCGACTCCGCGCCGTCCTCACCCCGCCAGCCGAGCTGCGCGGGCAGCGCGTGCTCTCCCCGGTCGACGTGGAACAGCAGCGGCGGCGCCGACTCCCAGGACGAGGAGGCCGCGGAGAAGGGGGCGCGGCGCTCCGTCCGGTAGCCGAAGACGGTGTTCCGTGCGGCCTCCGCCGCCCGCGCGCGCTCCGAGCGGCCCCGCTCCGCCACGGAGTCCAGGGTGACCCGGTAGAGCCAGAACATGCTGCGCGCCTTGGCCGACGTGCGTATCTCCAGGGTGTTCGTCCCCTGCTTCAGCAGCCGCGCGGGCACCGCGAAGACGTTGTCCTGCGGGAGGTCGCCGCCGCCCGGCACGGTGAGGTCCCGCGCCAGCTCCTCGCCCTGGAGCAGTACGTCGATCGGCGCGTACCCCGGGGCGCCGCCCAGCTTGGAGACCAGGGCCGTGACGGTGAGCGTCGCCTGGGGGATGCCCTCCGGGTCCGCCACCTCGAAGTCCAGCTCCAGGCTGCCGCCTGCGTCCAGCGCGAGGTGGCCTCCGGCCGGGCGGGTGAGGTGGTGCTTGACCTCGGCGTTGGAGAGGCGGGGCGGGGTGACGGAGAAGTCCGCGTAGGTGGCTTCCAGGGGCGTGGTGGTCATGGCAGGGGTCGGCTCCTGATCGTGGTCAACACCCGCCTTGCGGTGGGGTGTTCGTGATCAGGGACCCTAGTGGGAGGGTCTGACAATGCCGCGAGGTCGGACTGTGCGGGGCGCGCGGTGACGTAGGAGCCGAGGCCCATCTCCGCGCGGATGAAGCCCCTCGCCTGCAAGTGGCTCATCACCTTCTGGGCGGTGGAGGTGGCGACGTCGAACTCGGCGGACAGGTCGACGGCGGACGGCATGCGACCGCCCACGGGATAGTCGCCGTCGGCGATACGGGTAGCGACTGCTGCCGCTACCTGGCGCCAGACAGCGCGGGTGCGATCAAGCTCGTGGCTCATGCGGCGGACGCTAACTGCCTGCGGTGGACCGCGCGACCGCGGTAGACCGAGCATGCCTAGTACGCCATGGCATGCCGTAGTTCACCGTGGTCAACCGCGGTCGCGTCGCTTCCGCGACGCGTACACGCTGATGGCATGACCGATCTCGTCGGCCGCCTCACGGCCTGGGTGACCCTCTTCCTCAACCCGCGCGGCGCGCACCGCCGTGTCCAGTACCGCTACGTACGCCCGAGCGCCCCCTTCGTACCGCCCGAGCCCCTCCCCACCCACCGCAGCCCCTACGGCCGCGACACCCCCCTCGACGCCACCGCCACCAACCCCGTGCGCCCCTACCTCCTCGCCCACGAACAGCGCAGCTCCACCCCGTACCGGATGCACCTGACGATGGGAGCCGCGTGATGGAGCGCCCCGCACGCCTGCTGCCCTGGCTCGGCAGCGACGGCAAGAGCTGTTACCTGATCACCGACGACCGTGGCGGGCCCGTCTCCCGCATGGCCGACGACACCGAGGCCATCCAGCTGGACATGGGCGCACGACTCCTCACACACGCCGACGCCCTGCTCCCCCACACCCCGCACAGCGACCTCCGGCACCTGGCCGAGTGCCTCACCGCGGCACTGCGCGACGCCGTGCGGATCGCGGAGAGCCGGCAGCAGCGGCTGGAGCAGCCGGACTGAGCGGGCGGCATCAGGGACGGACGAGCAGCCTCTCGACCTCCGGAGGCAGCTCGCCGCCGGGACCGGTGTCGGCGGTGATGGCGACGAGGAGGGTGCCGGCGGGTGCGTCGTCCACCGTGATGGCGGTGCCGGCGTCCACTCCTTCGATCGCGTAGGCGGTCGTCGTGGTCGGCTCCGTCCCGGCGGAGCCGTCGCCCGGCGTGTCGTCGCACGGCGGATGGGTGGCCGTACCGATCCGGTCGCCGACCGTGAAGTCGGCGTTCGGGACGTCCGAGTACATCCGGTCCTCGTACTCGATCACGTAGGCGCAGATCGACTCACCGCCGGGCGACGTCATCGACGTACAGCCGACGGACATCACGACCATGACCGCCGTCGGCAACACCGCTCTCACCGGTTTCACCGGCACACCTCCCGCTCAGGAGCTCCCGCTCCGCCTCAGCCGTTGTGGCAACGCCATACGTACGACGGAACGGGCACCGTGTTCGTTCGTGCGGTCGCGGCTCGGATCGCCCTCGCGTGACACCGCATGGCGCCACATGACACCACGCGATGCCACGTGGCGCCACAACACCTTGCGCATAGCGCCATTGTGATGCCATGATGACGCCATGGACCTCACCCCGTATGTCGAGACCCTCCGCCGTGAACTCGCGGCGGCCGCCGAGGCCGGCGGGGACGATGCCCGTGAGCTGGCCGAGCGGCTCACCACTCCGCTGGAGTCGGCGACCCGCCTGATCATGCTCAACGTGCTCTCCGCCGCGATGGACGAGATCACGCGCGAGCTCGCCCCGGGTTCGGTCGACGTACGGCTGCGCGGGCTGGACCCCGACTTCGTGGTGACGCCGCCGCCCATCCACGGCGGCGCCCCCGCGGAACCCGCCGCACCCGTCGAAGCCTTCCAGGCCGCCGTCCCGGCCGACGGTGGTGACGAGGGTGGCACCGCACGCGTCAACCTGCGCCTGCCGGCCCACCTCAAGGCACGCGCCGAGGAGGCCGCGGGCCGCGAGGGCCTGTCGGTCAACGCATGGCTGGTGCGGGCCGTGTCGGCCGCGGTCGACGGTGGCCCCCGGCCACCGCGTACGACGGAGAAGACCCGCACCACCGGACAGAGCTTCACGGGCTGGGTGCGCTAGCCGCGCCCCTTCCACCTACACCGTCCCACCAGCGGGGACGTGCCGAGCACTCAAGAGGACGGGACAGCCATGCCTTCTTTCGACACTCCCGAGCCGATCGCGGTCACCGCGCGCGTGGAGGCCGGTTCCATCCAGTTCGTCGCGGGCGACCGCCCCGACACCGTGGTCGAGGTGCGGCCCCGCGACCCGAAGAAGAAGCTGGACGTACGGGCGGCCGAGCAGACCGAGGTCACGTTCGTGAACGGCTCGCTGACCCTCAAGACGCCCAAGTCCAGCCCGTTCGGCCGTGACGGCATCGTCGACGTGACCGTCGAGCTGCCCGCGGACTCGAGCGTGGACACGACCGGCGCCTGGACGCAGGTGCTCGGCGAGGGCCGGCTCGGCGAGGTACGGGTGAAGACCTCGGTCGGCGACGTCCGTCTCGGCACGACGGGACCACTGCACCTGAAGGTGTCGCACGGCTCGGTCACGGTGGACCGGGTCGCCGGCACGGCCGAGATCACCAGCAGCAGCGGTGACGTACGCGTCGGCCTCGTCGACGGTTCCGCCGTCCTGAAGAACTCGCACGGCAGCACGGTCGTCGGCGCCGCCACCGGCGAGCTGCGCGTCAACGGCGCCAACGGCCCCATCGAGATCCGGCGCGCCGAGAGCTCGGTCACCGCCGTCAACGCCCACGGCGTGCTGCGCGTGGACGACGTCGCCCGCGGCACCGTCCAGTTGGAGACCGACTACGGCTCCATCGAGATCGGCGTCCGCGAGGGCACGGCGGCCTGGCTCGACGTCAGCTCCAAGTCGGGCCAGGTGCGCAGCGCGCTCACCGAGTCCGGAGCCCCGGAGGAGACCGAGGACACCGTCAGGGTCCACGCCCGCACCCGGCACGGCAACATCGACATCCGCCGCGCCAGGGCCTGACGGCTGCGGACCGCCTCAGCCATCTCACTTCTCTCAACTCCTCATAGACCTCACGTATCTCGGCCACCTCACCCTTCGAACGGGAGTACCTCATGACCATTTCTGACATGGACATGTCCATAATGGGCGGTGGTCAGCCGTCCCCGGCCGCCGTCTCCGCCACCGGTCTGCGCAAGTCCTACGGCGACAAGGTCGTCCTCGACGGCATCGACCTGCACATCCCGGCCGGGTCCGTGTTCGCGCTGCTCGGCCCGAACGGCGCCGGCAAGACCACCGCCGTGAAGATCCTGTCCACGCTCGTCACCGCCGACGGCGGGCAGGTCCAGGTCGCGGGCCACGACCTCGCCGCCGACCCGCAGGCCGTGCGCGCCGCGATCGGGGTCACCGGGCAGTTCTCCGCCGTGGACGGCCTGATCACCGGCGAGGAGAACATGCTCCTCATGGCCGACCTGCACCACCTGTCGCGCCGCGAGGGGCGGCGGGTCGCCGCCGAGCTGCTGAAGCGGTTCGACCTCACCGAGGCCGCGCAGAAGCCCGCCTCCACCTACTCCGGCGGCATGAAGCGCCGCCTCGACATCGCCATGACCCTGGTCGGCAACCCGCGCATCATCTTCCTCGACGAGCCCACCACCGGCCTCGACCCCCGCTCCCGCCACAACATGTGGCAGATCATCCGCGAACTCGTCACCGGCGGCGTCACCGTCTTCCTCACCACCCAGTACCTCGAAGAAGCCGACGAACTCGCCGACCGCATCGCCGTCCTCCACGACGGCAAGATCGCCGCCGAAGGCACCGCCAAGGAACTCAAGCGCATCGTCCCCGGCGGACACGTCCGGCTCCGCTTCACCGACCCCGCCGCCTACCAGAACGCCGCCACCGCACTCCACGACGCCGCCCGGGACGACGAAGCCCTCACCCTGCAGATCCCCAGCGACGGCACCCAGCGCGAACTGCGTTCCCTCCTCGACGGGCTGGACGCGGCCGGCATCGAGGCCGACGAACTGACCGTCCACACCCCCGACCTCGACGACGTGTTCTTCGCCCTGACCGGTGACGCCGGCATCCCCGACTAGCCCAGCCAGCGCAACCAGTCCAGCCAGCCCAGCCAGTCCAAGGAGACTGTCCGATGAGCTCCCTCGCCCTCGCCGTGCGCGATTCCTCCACCATGCTGCGCCGCAACCTGCTGCACGCCCGGCGCTATCCGTCCATGACGCTGAACCTGCTGCTCACGCCGGTCATGCTGCTGCTGCTCTTCGTCTACCTCTTCGGTGACGTGATGAGCGCGGGCATCGGCGGCGGCGCCGACCGCTCCGCCTACATCGCCTACCTCGTGCCCGGCCTGTTACTGATGACCATCGGCTCCACCACCATCGGCACCGCGGTGTCCGTCTCCATGGACATGAGCGAGGGCATCATCGCCCGCTTCCGCACGATGGCCATCCACCGTGGTTCGGTGATCACGGGGCATGTCATCGGCAGCGTGCTGCAGTCGGTCTTGAGCGTGCTCCTCGTCGGCACGGTCGCCGTGGCCATCGGCTTCCGGTCCACCGACGCCACCGTGCTGGAGTGGCTGGCGGCGTTCGGGCTGCTCGTCCTGTTCTCCCTGGCTCTCACCTGGATCGCCGTCGGCATGGGCCTGATCAGCCCGAACGCCGAGGCCGCCAGCAACAACGCGTTGCCACTGATCTTCCTGCCGCTCATCTCCAGCGCCTTCGTCCCGGTCGACACCATGCCCGGCTGGTTCCAGCCGGTCGCCGAGTACCAGCCGTTCACGCCGGCCATCGAGACCCTGCGCGGGCTGCTCCTCGGCACCGGGATCGGCCACAACGGATGGCTCGCCCTCGCCTGGTGCGTCGGGCTCGCGGTGCTCGGCTACTTCTGGTCGAAGGCGGTCTTCAACCGCGACGGGAAGTGACCGCTCCGCGCACTGACCGCGACGACCGCGGTCAGTGCGCGTAGCGGCGTACGGCCTCCGGGTGGATGACGACGCGGACCTGGTCGGCGGCCAGGAGGGGGGCGAGGTCGTCGGCCCGGGTCGGGTCGTCGAGGTCCCAGTAGCGGGCGGCGAGGCGGGAGACCAGGTCGTGCGCTCCGTCGGGCTCCACCGTGATGCGGCCGGCCACGGACACCCAGCGCTCGCGCTCGTCCGCCGGGGCCGCGACCACGAGGGAGGCGCGCGGGTCGCGCCGCAGGTACCGGATCTTCGGCGAGTCCGGCGCCGTGAAGAACTGGAGCGTGCCCTCGGGGGTGACCTCGAACCACACGGGCCGGGGCTGTGGCGGCAGCGGTCCCGCGGCCACGGTCAGGAAGCCGTGCAGGGGGCGGGCGAGGAAGGCGAGGTCCTCGGCGGTCAGCGGGCTGGTGGCGGTGTTCATCGCGGTCCCTTCACTCGGTGATGGCTGATGGGTGGTGGGTGGTGGACGTGGCGTGCGCGGTCATCGTCGCCAGGCTCCCGCTGCCGCGGCCCGTACGACGTACTCCTCGAAGGTCCGGGGCGCTCGCCCCAGCACGGTGGCGACGCCGTCCGTCGTCCCGGCCGCCACCCCGCGCTCCAGCAGGACGAACATCTCGGCGAGGTGGTGGGCGTCGTCCTTGTCCCAGCCCTCCTCGACCAGTGCCGCGGTGTACTCGGCGGGGGAGACCTGCCGGTAGGTCATGGGCAGGCCGGACGCCCGGGAGATCAGGTCGACGGCCTCGGCCCAGGTCAGGGCGCGCGGCCCGGTCAGCTCGTAGATCCGCCCGGCGTGCCGTCCGGGCTCGGTCAGCACCGCGGTCGCGGCGTCGGCGACGTCCTCGATGTCGATGAACGGTTCGGGCACCGCACCGGCCGGGAGCGCCAACTCGCCCGCGAGCAGCGGGGCGTGGAAGGCGTCCTCGTCGAAGTTCTGGTCGAAGTTGGACGCCCGCAGGACGGTCCACTCCAGCGCCGAACCGCGCACGGCGTCCTCGGCCGAGCGCATGTCCAGCCCGAACGGGGAGTCGCCCCAGTCGTCGGCGCCATGCCCCGAGAGCAGGACCAGCCGCCGTACGCCCGCGGCCTCGGCCCGTGCGACGAACTCGTGCACGGGGCCGGGTACGGGCGGGGGCACCACGTAGACGGCGGTGACGCCGCGCAGGGCCGCGTCCCAGCCATGGGGGCCGTCGGGGGTGGACCAGTCGAAGCGGGTCGGGCTGGACCGGGAGGCGGTGCGCACCCGCACGCCGCGCAGCCGCAGCCGGGCGGCGACCCGTCGGCCGGTCTTGCCGGTGGCGCCGAGGACGAGAGTGGTGGCGGTGGTGGTGTCGTGGGTCATGGCATCGATTCAACGGCTCGCGCCCGGACGATTCCATGGGCAGGAAGCCGGATCGCCTGTGTCATCGTCCAGACCCGTCTAGCCTCGGTGGGGTGGACGCATTCGGGGACCTCCTTCGCGAAATGCGGGCCCATGGCTCGCTGTTCGGCAGCTCGACCCTCACCCCGCCCTGGGCACTGCACTTCGTGGACGGCGCGCCGCTGACCTTGTGCACCGTGCTGCACGGGGCGGGCTGGATCATCCCGGAGCACCGCCCGCCCGAGCTGCTCCGCGCCGGCGAGACGGTCATCGTGCGGGGTCCCGCCCCGTTCACCTTCGTCGACGAGGTCGGCACCCGGGCCGAGCCGATCGCGTGCGGCGAGTTCTGCGCGACGCCCGAGCAGGGCGGTACCCGGCACCGGCTCGGCTGGAGCGACCGCGGTGACGACATCGGCGACAGTGACGGTGGCGGTGGCGGTGCTACGACGTTGATCGTCGGTGCCTATCCGGTGCGCGGCGAGATCAGCCGTCGGCTGCTGGACGCGCTGCCCGTCGTCCTGCGCGTGGCGTCCGGTGGCGGAGCCGATCCCGTACTGGAGCACCTGGCCGCCGAGGCCGCCGCCGACACCCCGGGCCAGCAGGTGGTCCTCGACCGGCTGCTGGACTGGCTGCTGGTGTGCGCGCTGCGCGACTGGATCGACCGGCCCGGCGGTGAACCACCGGCCTGGTACGCCGCCCAGCGGGACCCGGTGGTCGGCGACGCGCTGCGGCTGCTGCACGCCGAGCCCGCGGCGCCGTGGTCGGTCTCCTCGCTGGCCGGACGGACCGGGGTGTCGCGGTCCACGCTGGCGAAGCGGTTCGCCGAGCTGGTCGGCGAACCGCCGCTGACCTACCTCACCGGCTGGCGCATGACGCTCGCGGCGGACCTGCTGGCCGAGCGCGGGACGGCGACCGTCGCGGAGGTGGCCCGCGCCGTGGGCTACGCCGACGCGTTCGCGTTCAGCGCGGCGTTCAAACGGGTCAGGGGCGTCAGCCCGAGCGAGTTCCGGCGCACCCGTGCGGCCGCCGCCGGAGGCCCGCCGCAGCAGGACACCTGGGCCACCGGAGCGGTACCGGCCCGGTGAGTGCCTGCCTGACCGGAGAGCCGGGCAGGAGGGGGGCGTCGAGGAGGCCTAGCGTTCCGCCTTCTTCCACGGGCCGACCCCGAGCTTTCCGGTGGTGCCGAGGTCGAGGTGGGGGGTCACCGTCACCGGTTCGGCGCCCTCCTTCGCCCGGACCCGTACGTGCGGAACGTTGACCGCCGTGCCGAACTCGGTGGTGTTGCGCCAGGCCAGGCCCGCGGTCGCCGACTCGCCGGGCTCGAGCGTGACGGGAACGGGCGGTCCGTCGGACCCCAGCCCGGTGCTGATCTCGCCGGTGCCGTCGAGGACGGCGACGCCGTCGACAGGCTCGAAACCGTCGTCCAGGAGCTCCAGCCGCGGGTAGCCCTCGACGGTGTAGGTCTGTGTGCCGCAGTTGTCGAGGTGCAGGCTCACGACGCGCAGGCCCATGGCCGCGTCGCCCTCGTCGACGCCGACCCGGACGCCGGAGGCCGGGCACGTGCCCGGGGCGGCGGGGGCCTCGTCCGCGGGGACCTTGGACACTTGGAGCACCCGGGCCTGCGTCACCGACGACGTGAGGACCGCCAACTTCTCCATGGCTACGGTGCCCCGCACGGTCTTCCCGGGGCCGACGTCGCGCACGGTCTCGGTCTGGTTGGCCATGGCCCTGCCGCCGGCGTCCATGAAGGTGAAGACGACCGTGTAGGTCATGGCCTCGGCGCCCTCGTTGGTGACCTCGTAGTCGGCGGAGATGCCCGAGTCCGCGTTCGTGGGGAGGCTCTCCGCCGAGACCTGGTAACTGCGGGTGGGTGAGGGCGAAGGCGAGGGCGAGTCCGACGGGAGGGTCATCCAGGTGACCCGTACGCCGTCCTTGCCCGGATCGTCGACCGGTGTGCCGGCCCGCGACGCGGCCGTGTCGCCGCCGGCGCTTCCGGCATCCGCGCGCTCCGTCCCGCAGGCCGTGAGCAGCAGGGCGGTCGCGGCGAGGGCCGACAGGAAGGGGGTGGTCGCGGCGCGAGCCGGACGGAGGGAGACGGGTCTGCGCATCGGGTCATTCCATCAGGGCGTCCCGGTCACGTGGTCCACAGGTAGTCGCGCAGGAAGCCGTGGTTCCGCTGGGCCATGTCCCGGGCAAGGCCCACCACACGCTGGGCATCGTCCTGCCCGTGTTCGATCGCCGCCTTGAGGAAGCTGGGCTCGAAGAAGAGGTAGCTCAGCAGCTCGCCGCTGGACTGGCCGGCGCTGAGCAGCGTGGCCAACGCGGCCAGGTCCGGGTTGAGCGCGAGACGGTAGGGCGGGAAGTCCCGCTCGAGGACGTCGTCGGCGGTCGCACCGAGCTGACCGAACTGCCCGGCCCCCGGGCCGCCGAAGAGGATGCCCACGCTCCGGTACTCGTGCCCGGTCCGGCTCACCGCCTTCTGCCCGGCCGTGCGCGCGCTCTCCACCAGTCCGTTGATCTTCTTCGCGGTGCGGATGTCTTCGATCATGCGGTCGTTGAGTGCGCCGCGCATGATCAGCGCGATCATGTCCTGCACCGTCGGCTGCCTGGCCTGCAACCCGTTGGGCGGCCGGGGCGGATCGTAGTGCTCGGGGTCCGTGGCGATGACGACGAGACGGTTCGCCCCCAGGTCGAGCGCCGGCTTGAGAGGTGCGTTGAGCCGCACGCCGCCGTCTATGTACCAGTCACCGTCTATGTGCACGGGTGGGAACGCGACCGGGATCGCCGCGGAGGCCTGCACGTACTTGGGCTCCAGCCCGCATGGTTCGTAGTCCACGGCGCGATCGGCGTCGCTCAACGACCGCAGGAACTTCAGCCGCTGCCCCTCGACGAACACCTGGGTGCGGCCCGTGGTGGCCGACGTGGCAGCCACGCCCACGGCCTCCACCCGACTGCCGTCCACGGTGTTCTCGTGCAGCCGGCTCCAGTCCACCTTGGTCGCCAGCGTGTTCCTCAGCGGTTCGGTGTCGAGCAGTGAGGTGAGCGGCCCGCCGGGCAGGCGCAGCAGTTCCGCGAGTCCCTGCCCCACGTCACGCAGCAGGGCCGTCTGCAGGAACGGCTTGAATACTTGGTCCTTCGTGATTCCCGCCCATAACTCCACCGCCGCGGCCGCGGAATCGGTCGCCGTCAGATGGGCTGTCGCGGCGAAATGCGCCGCGTTGATGGCGCCCGCGGAGGTGCCGATGAAAACCGTGGGTCGCATTCCGCATTCTTCCAGCACCGGCAGGAGTACCGACGCCACGCCTGCCTCATAGGCGCCACGGGCTCCTGCCCCGGCCAGCACCATGCCCACCACGGGAGGCTCCTCGCCGAACTTGCGTTGTCCCGCGGCGAAGGAACTCTCCGCCGCCCTCACCTTCATGGCGGCCCCGGGATCCCGGGCGCGGCCCTGCTTCTTCGGAGTCGCGGGCGGCTGGTCGTTCGTCCGGTCGGCCATGATTCCCTCCGTCGTCGCCGGTTCACCTGGGTGGCGTCAGCGACGAGGAATTCGTTCACGTCATTCGGACAAGGACGCGTTCACGTCGCCCGCCTTCTTTCTTGAGACTGCTCGCCGGGTGGGTCGTCGAGCAAGTCATGGCAGAAGATTTCCCGACACCGGTGCCGGAACTCAGTCGACCCGCACCACGAACTTGCCGCGCACCCCGCCCGCCTCCAGGGCCCGGTGCGCCTCACCGATCTCCTCCAGGGGGAAGACCTCGTCCACCGCCGGGCGCAGCCTGCCGGTCCCCACGTAGTGCGCGAGGTCATCGAGGAGCGGGCGGCGCGGATCGCCGCTGAACAGGCGGACCCGGCCGCGGCCGTGCACGGCGCTGCCCGCGACGTACCCCAGCGACGCGACCGGACGCGACGGGTCGAAGGAGATCGTCACCATGCGCCCGCCGGGCCTCAGCAGGCGACGGTGGGCCCGCAGGTCGGTGCCCACGGTGTCGAGCACCACGTCGAAGCGGCCGAGTTCGTCCGGGCCCACGGCACGGTGGTCCACGGCGTGGTGGGCGCCCAGCTCGCGGACGAAGTCGAGGTTCGCGGCGCGGGCCAGGGCGGTGACCTCGGCGCCGCGGGCCCGGCCGAGCTGGACCGCGACGTTGCCGACGCCGCCCGCCGCGCCCCGGACGAGCAGCCGTTCACCGCGGCGCAGGGCGGCCTTGTCGCGGAGTGCGGTGATGGCCGTGGTGCCCACCGGGAGGGCGGCGGCCTCGACCAGGTCCAGTCCGTCCGGCACCCGGCCGAGCCGGTCGGGGCGCACCGTCACGTACTCGGCGGCGCTGCCGAGGTTCGTGCGGCCCAGTACGCCCCAGACCCGGTCGCCGATCCCGATCCCGGCTCCCTCTTCGTGCCCGGTTCCGTCGGTTCCGCCGGGGCCGGACGCGACGACCTCGCCGGTGAAGTCGATACCGATGCGCTGCGGGAACTTCCTGCCGGTGACGAGTGTGACCCGGCCGGAACGAGCGGTGAGCTCCCCGCCGTTCACACTGAGCGCGCGCACCCGCACCAGTACCTCTCCCGGTCCCGGCGCGGGACGCGGCACCTCGCCCACGTACAGCACTTCGGGACCGCCGAAGCGGTCGAACAGTACGGCTTTCATCATGTGGTCCGTCATGCCGCCGACGGTAGGCTGCCAAGTGGACGGCATCGTCCACTTACGGCGAAGGTGAGAGACAGTGACGGCGGAACCCTCTCGGATCCGGAGCCGGAACGGGCTGCGGGCCGACGCCCTGCGCAACCGGGAGCGCATCCTCGTCGCCGCCCGTGAGGTGTTCGCCGAGCGCGGTATCGACGCGCCGATGGCCACCGTGGCGCGGCGGGCCGGGGTCGGGGTGGCGACCCTGTACCGGCGTTTCCCGACCCGGGAGGACCTGGTCAGGTCCGCCTTCGCGCGGCAGATGGAGATCTGCGGCGGGGTGCTGGAGGAGGCCGTCGCCGATCCCGACCCGTGGCGCGGTTTCCAACGGCTCGTCGAGACGGTCTGCGCGCTGCAGCGCGAGGAGCGGGGGTTCCCCGCCGCGTTCTTCCTCGCCTTCCCCGATGCCACGCAACACGCACAGGAACGCGTGCAGGGGGAGCGGCACTTCGCCGCGCTGGTCCGCAGGGCGCAGGCGGCGGGTGCGCTGCGGCCCGACTTCCACCCCTCCGACCTGCTGGTGGTGCTGGTCGCCCACTGCGGCCTGGTGGAGGCGCTGCCCGACGACGGGGCGGCGTCCCGGCGGCTGGTGGCCTACCTGATGGAGGCGTTCCGCGCCGAGCCGGCCCGGGGTGCCCTGCCCCCGCCGAGCGCGCTGCGCCTGAGCGACTTCACCGACCCGTCGTCGCCGACGGCGGTCCGCCTCGGCCGCTGAGCTCCTCCACCAGCGCCTCCGCCAGCACCTCCGCGAGGTGTCGGCCCCGTACCCCCGCCAGCTGCTCCACCTGCGTGCGGCACGAGAAGCCGTCCGTCAGCACCACCGTTCCCTCGGGCGCCTCGCGGACCGCCGGGAGCAACTGATCCTCCGCGCACGCCACGGACACGTCGTAGTGCCCGGCCTCGAAGCCGAAGTTGCCCGCCAGGCCGCAGCAGCCGCCCGCCAGGTCGCCCGTCAGGCCCGCCGCCGCGCGCAGGCGGCGGTCCGCCGCGTCGCCCAGGACCGCGTGCTGGTGGCAGTGGGTCTGGCCGGTGACGGGGCGGTCGAGGCGGGGCGGGGTCCAGTGCGGGGCGTACTGCTCCAGGGTCTCGGCGAAGGTCCGCACGCGCGCCGCCAGCCGGGGCGCTCTGGGGTCGTCGTGCAGGAGCTCCGGGAGGTCCGAGCGGAGCGCGGCCGCGCAGCCCGGTTCGAGGACGACGACGGGGGCGCCGCTGTCCAGGACCGGTTCCATGAGGTCGAGGGTGCGGCGGAGGACCGTACGGGCCTGGTCGAGCTGGCCCGTCGAGAGGTACGTCAGGCCGCAGCACACCCGGTCCCGGCGGCCGAGCAGTCCGCGCGGCAGCCGTGACGTCCCGTCCCCGACCGGGGTCCGCCGCCGCCGTGCCGTCGGGGGCAGCGCCACCGTCAGGCCCGCCGCCCGCAGGACCCGTACGGCCGCCCGGCCCACCGAGGGCGAGAGGTGCTCGGTGAAGGTGTCCGGCCAGAGCAGGACGACCTGACCCTCCCCGGCCGTGCTCCTACCGCCCTCCTCCGCCCCCGCCCACCACCTGCTGAACGGCACCCGGGCCAGGCGCGGGACCTCCCGTTCCGGCGCGATGCCGCCGAGCCGTCTGCCCAGGGCCGCCAGCGGACGGACCCAGGCCAGTGCGTTGACCAGCCACGCCGTCCGCGTACGGGCCACCGCGCGCAGCCACACCGGCAGCCGGCCCATCGAGTAGTGCGCGGCGGGGCGGCGGCGCCCCGCGTAGTGGTGGTGCAGGAACTCGGCCTTGTACGTGGCCATGTCGACGCCGACGGGGCAGTCCGAGCGGCAGCCCTTGCAGGACAGGCACAGGTCGAGGGCGTCACGGACCTCCTCCGAGCGCCAGCCGTCCGTCACGATCTCGCCCGCCAGCATCTCGTGCAGCAGCCGGGCCCGGCCCCGCGTGGAGTGCTCCTCCTCGCCGGTGGCCCGGAAGGAGGGGCACATCACGTCCGGGGCGCCCGGTGCGCGCGCCGTCGTCGTACGGCACTTGGCCACCCCCACGCACCGGCGTACGGCGGCGCGGAAGTCCCCGCCGTCCTCGGGGTAGCCGAAGGCCACGTCGACGGGGTCGCGGGGCAGGGCCGCGAAGCGGAGGTTCGCGTCCAGGGGGGCCGGGCGGACCAGCATGCCCGGGTTGAGCACGTCGTCCGGGTCCCAGACGCCCTTCGCCCGCTCGAAGAGGGCGACGACCTCGGGGCCGTACATGCGCGGGAGCAGTTCCGCGCGGGCCTGCCCGTCGCCGTGCTCGCCCGAGAGCGAGCCGCCGTGGGAGACCACCAGGTCGGCCAGGTCCTCCGAGAAGCGGCGGAAGCGGGCCACTCCCGCCGTCGTGATCAGGTCGAAGTCGACGCGGACGTGGATGCAGCCGTCCCCGAAGTGCCCGTACGGCGTGCCGCGCAGGCCGTGGTCGGTCAGCAGCCGTCTGAAGTCCCGCAGGTACGCGCCCAGTCGGGCGGGCGGCACCGCGCAGTCCTCCCAGCCCGGCCAGGCCTCGGTGCCGTCGGGCATCCTCGTCGCCGTGCCGCTCGCGTCCTCGCGGATGCGCCACAGCGTGCGCCGGTCGGCCGGGTCCGTGACCACGCGCGCGTCCAGGGCGTCCGCCGCCCGCACGATCGCCTCCCCGCGCGCGCGTGCCTCCGCGGCCGTGTCACCGCCCGTCTCCACGAACAGCCAGGCGCCGCCCCTCGGCAGGTCCGCGCCCTCGCGCACCAGGTCCGCCGCCATGCCCTCGACGGTCAGGGGGCGGAGCGGCAGCAGCCCGGGCGCGGCCTGGGCCGCCGCCGTCTCGTCGGCGTACGCCAGCACGGCGAGCGCACACGCGCGCGGGGCCTCGACGAGGCGTACGACCGCTTCCGTGAGGAGGCCGAGCGTGCCCTCCGAGCCACAGAAGGAGCGGGCCACGTCCGCGCCGTGCTCGGGGAGCAGGGCGTCCAGGGCGTAACCGGAGATGCGCCGCGGGAGCGAGGTGAAACCTTTGCGGAGGAGCCCCAACTCCCCCAGCACAAGCGGACGGAGCCCTTCCGGAGCGCCCGCCCAGTTCCGGCCGAGGCGGAGCCGGTCGCCGGTGCCGCCGAGCACCGAGAGCTCCGTCACGTTGTCGGCGGTCGTGCCCCAGGCCACCGAGTGGGAGCCGCAGGAGTTGTTGCCGATCATGCCGCCGAGCGTGCAGCGGCCGTGGGTGGACGGGTCGGGGCCGAAGCGCAGGCCGTACGGGGCGGCGGCCTCCTGGAGGCGGTCCAGGACCAGGCCCGGCTGGACGACGGCCCGGCGCCCCTCCGGGTCGAGGGAGACGAGGCGGTTCATGTGGCGGGTGAAGTCCAGCACCACGCCCGTACCCGTCGCCTGGCCCGCGATCGAGGTGCCCCCGCCCCGGGCCACCACCGGGACCCCGTGCTCGCGGCAGACCGCCAGGGCCGCCGCCACGTCGTCCGCGTCCCTGGGGGCGACGACACCGAGCGGAACCCTGCGGTAGTTGGAGGCGTCCATGGTCATGAGCGCGCGTGCGGCCGGGTCGAGGGCGACCTCGCCGCGTACGGCCTCCCGCAGCGCCGCCCGCAGTGCGGCCCGCGGCTCCCGGTCGTCCGTCATGGCCCCAGCATGCCTTGTTGAGAGAGTGTCACTTTCCAGCCACCCCGCTGATCTCAGCCGCCCCTTGCTGCAGTTGCACCTGTCACCTGATGCTAAGAACGTGACTGGAAAGTTCCCAACGCTTTCGCAAAGTCTCATATAGTGACCGCCAGGTGCGCAAAGGTGTCGGCTCTCACCTGAAGAAGAGATCCGAAAAACGACCACGACCGCTCGAAGGACCGCCTTAGGACCCGCCCCGAGGGCCACCCCAGACCACGGTGAACGCCCGCGGACCCGACCGAGGAATCGATTGATGACCTCCCCCACGCCCCCCGGCGAACGGCCCGCCGCCCGCAGCCTCCTGCCCGCCCTCTCGCTCACCGTGGTCCTGGCCGGGCTCGCGGTGGCGAGCGCGGTCGTCGTCGCGCCCGACTCCGTGCGGGTGCCCCTCGCGCTGGGCGGCAGCGCGGCCGCCCTGCTGCTGTGTGCGGCCGTCGCCGTGGCCGTGCACGGCGTCCTCGCCACCCGGGCGGCGCGCCGTCAACTGGAGTCCGTCACCCAGGACGTGGGCCGGCTGCTCCAGGAGCGGGCCCGGATCGCCGAGGACGCCCGCAAGGAACGCCTGCGGCTGACCGACGAGATGGACCGGGAGCGGGCCCGCCTGACCGCCGAGCTGGCCCAGGAGCGCACCCGGCTCACCGAGGCCCTCAACACCGAGTGCGCCCGCCTGGCCGAGGAGCACGAGGCGGAGCGCGCCCGGCTGGCCGACGAGTACACGGCGCAGGCCGCCCGGCTGGCCGAGGAGCGGGCCGTGGAGACCGCCCGGCTCGCCGAGGAGAACGCCCGGACCGTCAAGAAGCTGCGCGAGGCCGACTCGCGCCGCGCCGCCGCCGTCTCCGCCACCGCCAACGTGGCCGGCCGCATGCAGGCCCTGTCCACCGGGATGCTCGCGGACCTGCGCGCGATGGAGGAGAAGCACTCCGACGAGGACGTGCTCACCGACCTCCTCCACCTCGACCACCGCACCGCGCAGGCCGGACGCCTCGCCGACTCCATCGCCGTACTGACGGGAGCCCGTTCGGGCCGCCGCTGGGCCCGGCCGATCAGCATGGAGTCCATCCTGCGCGGCGCCATGGGCCGGATCAGCGGCTACCAGCGGGTGCGCGTGCACTCCGCGAGCGACGCCGCCGTCGCCGGGCACGCCGCCGAGGGCGTGATGCACGCGCTCGCCGAACTGCTCGACAACGCCGCCAACTTCTCCCCGCCCACCGCCGAGGTCCACCTCTACGTGGAGCAGGTCCCGGCCGGTGCCATCATCTCCGTCGAGGACAGCGGTCTCGTCATGGGCGAGGTGCAGCTGCGCCGCGCCGAGCGGGCGGTCTCCGGCGAGGGCACCGAGCTCGGCGGTCTGACCGGCACCCGGCTCGGCCTCGCCGTGGTCGGCCGGCTGGCGAAGCGGTACGGCCTCAAGATCTCCTACCGGCCGTCGGCCCGCGGCGGAACGGGCGTGCTGATGCTCATCCCGCAGGACCTCCTCGTCTCCCCGGACGGCCCGACGGGCTCGGCCGCACCCGGCATCCAGGCGACTCCCTCCGCCCGTGCCGTCCCGGCCGGCCGCACCGCCGCGGCCGCGCTTCCCGCTGCGTCCGCCGCCCCGGAGCTCCCGCGCCGCGGCACCCCGGCCCCGGTCGCCGCCGCCCCGGCGCAGGACGCCGAGGTCTCGTACGCCGCCGCGCTCTCCGGAACCGACCTGGACCCCGACCCGGTGCCCACGCACGAGTTCCCCGACTCCGACGACGCCGGCCCCGCCGGGAACGTGGACACGCTCCCGCACGGGCTGCCCAGGCGCCGCCGCGGGCGCACCCTCGCCGAGGCCGAACGCGCACGGAACGCCGGCCACTCCGGCACCCCGCGCACCGCGCCGGCCGCCGGGGACGCCAAGACGCGCGCCACCCGCTTCGGCACCTTCCGGCAGGCCGTGCGCCACACCCCCGACCAGGGCGGCACCGGTCAGGGCACCCCGGACCGGACCGCTCCCGGCCGGACCGGCCTCCAGGGCTCCCAGGGCGTCCAGGGCACGACCGGACCGGCCGCGGACAGTGCCGTACCCGGCGCCGTACCGGCCCCGGACCCGCGCGCACCCGAGTCCCGGCCGGCGGCCGACAGCCCCGTACCCGGCTCCGCACCCGGTGCCGAAACGTTTCCCGGACCCGACGGCGGCAGTGCAACGGCCGCCCCGTCCCCCACGCACCCGCATTCTCACCCGGAAGGCGACACCACCTCATGACCGGCACGACGACCGCCGACGACAAGCTCACGTGGCTCATCGAGGGCCTGTTGCAGCGCACCCCGGGCGCACGGCACGCGCTCGTGCTGTCCCGTGACGGCCTCAAACTGTGCCGGACGCCGGAGCTCTCCGCGGACCAGGCCGACCAGCTCGCCGCCATCGCGGCCGGCATCCAGTCCCTCTCGCACGGCGCCTCCGTCGAGTTCGGCGACGGCACCGGCGGCGTCCGGTCGGCCATGACCGAGTTCTACGGCGGCGTGCTGTTCATCGTCGAGGCGGGCGAGGGCGCCCACCTGGCCGTGGTCACCGCCGAGGACGCGGACGCGGGGCTCGTCGGGCACAACATGAGCGAGCTCGTCGAACAGCTCGGTGAGTACCTGACCGCCCAGCCCCGGACCTCATGAGCGGCCCCGGCAACAGGCCCGGCCGGGACGACTCCCCGGACCGTCTCTACACCGTCACCGGCGGACGCAGCCGGTCGGGCGCGGACAGCCCCTTCGACCTGGTGACCCTCGTCGTCGCCGAGTGCGACCCGGTCCCCGGCATGCAGTCGGAGCACGCGAGGATCCTGCGGATGACCGAGCGCCCCACGGCGGTCGTGGAGATCGCCGCCGAGCTGCGGCTGCCGGTCGGCATCACCAAGATCCTGCTGGCCGACCTCCTCGCCGCGGGCCGCGTCAGCGCCCGCCACCCCCGCCAGGAAGCCGTACCCGACCTCGAACTTCTGGAACAGGTGCTCGTTGGACTCCGCAACCTCTAGAGCGAGCGCGCCGCTCGGCGCGTCGGCCAGCAACGGCCTCAAGATCGTGGTCGTGGGCGGCTTCGGCGTCGGCAAGACGACGCTGGTCCGCGCGGTCAGCGAGATCCGTCCCCTCAACACCGAGGAGACGATGACGCAGGCCGGCGCGTCCGTCGACGACACCACCGGCATCGACGGCAAGACCTCCACCACGGTCGCCTTCGACTTCGGCCGCATCACGCTCGACTCGCGCAATGTGCTCTACCTGTTCGGCGCGCCCGGACAGCAGCGCTTCTGGTTCCTGTGGGACCGGCTGTTCTCCGGGACGCTGGGCGCCGTCGTCCTCGTCGACACCCGGCGGATCGACGACTCCTGGTACGCCATCGACCGCCTGGAGAAGCACGGCACGCCGTTCGTCGTCGCCATCAACGACTTCGGCGGCCCGGACTTCGCCCCGGCGCAGATCCGCGAGGCCCTCGACCTGGACCCGCACGTCCCGCTCCTGCGCATCGACGCCCGCTCCCGGGAGTCCGCCAAGGAGGTCCTGATCACCTTGGTCGAGCACGTCGCCACCCTGTACGCCAACCACGTACAACCCTCCCAGGAGCTGGTGTAATGCCCATACCCCTGCGCGGTCCCGGATCCCATGAGGAGCCGGCCGAGATGTACCGGGCTATGCGGCGCAAGCACGGCCCCGTGGCCCCGATCCTGCTCGACGGGGACGTCCCCGCCTGGCTGGTGATCGGCTACCGCGAGCTGCACCAGGTCACCGGCGACCCGTCCCTGTTCAGCCGCGACTCCGAGCTGTGGAACCAGTGGGACAACGTCCCCGAGGACTGGCCGCTGCGGCCCGTGATCAACCGCAAGCAGCCGTCGATCCTGTACACCGTCGGCGAGCGGCACCGGCGGCGGGCCGCCATGCTCAGCAACGCGATGGACGGGGTGGACCCGTCGGTGCTGCGCGCCGACTCGGAGCGGTTCGCCGACGCGCTGATCGACACCTTCTGCGGCAAGGGCGAGGCGGACCTCGTCAACGAGTACGCGATGCTGCTGCCGGTGCGGGTGCTGGCGCACATCTACGGGTGGTCCGACGACGAGGGCATGGCCCTGGTCACGTCCATGACCGACATGATCAACGCCGGTGAGCGGGCGTTCGAGGGCCAGAAGCACCTGTACACCTCCTCGCACGAGCTGGTGGCCGAGCGGAAGGCCGAGCCGGCCGACGACGTGGTCTCCCGGATGCTCGCCGAGCGGGGCGAGTTCACCGACGAGGAGATCGTCCAGGACCTCATGATCCTGATGTCGGCGGGCCACCAGCCCACCGCCGACTGGATCGGCACCTCGCTGCACCTGATGCTGACGGACGCGCGGTTCGCGGCCTCCCTCTTCGGCGGCCGCAGCAGCATCGTCGAGGCCATGAACGAGGTGCTGTGGGAGCAGACGCCCACGCAGAACATGCCGGGCCGGTACGCCACCCGCGACACCCACCTCGGCGGCCGCCAGATCAAGGCCGGTGACCTGCTGATCCTCGGCATCCAGGGCGCCAACTCCGACCCCCAGGTGCGCACCGACGGCTCGGCGCTGACCGGGGGCAACAACGCGCACTTCTCCTTCAGCCACGGGGAGCACCGCTGCCCGTTCCCGGCGCAGGAGATCTCCGAGGTGATCGCGCGGACGGGCATCGAGGTGGTGCTGGACCGGCTGCCGGACATCGACCTGTCGGTGCCCGCCGAGTCCCTGAAGCGGCGCGAGTCGCCGTGGCTGCGGGGGCTGACGGAGCTGCCGGTGCGGTTCTCGCCGACACCGGCGCTGGGCGGCGGGGACGCCTGAGGTGAGCGGGGCGGGGGCGTCCGGGGGAAGCGGGGCGGGGGCGGTTCCCGCTCGCCCCGCCGCTCCTGCCCGTCCTCTCCCCGGTGGGGACGAGACGCTCGTCTCAGTGCACGGACTTCGTTTCCTCCGGGTTTCGCCGAGCGGCTAGGCTCGCCGACGTGGCTGAGATCCGGATTCCCGCTGACATCAAGCCCGCCGACGGTCGCTTCGGCGCGGGCCCCTCCAAGGTGCGGACGGAGGCGCTGGACGCGCTGGCCGCCACCGGTACGTCCCTGATGGGCACCTCCCACCGCCAGGCCCCGGTGAAGAACCTGGTCGGCAAGGTGCGCGAGGGCATCGGCGAGCTGTTCCAGCTCCCCGAGGGGTACGAGGTGGTCCTCGGCAACGGCGGCTCCACCGCCTTCTGGGACGTCGCGACCCACGGGCTGATCGAGAACAAGTCGCAGCACCTCAGCTTCGGCGAGTTCTCCTCCAAGTTCGCCAAGGCCTCCAAGCTCGCCCCGTGGCTGGCCGAGCCCACCGTCATCTCCTCCGACCCGGGCACCCACCCGGAGCCCGCGGCCGAGGCGGGCGTGGACGTGTACGCGTTCACGCACAACGAGACCTCCACCGGTGTCGCCGCCCCGATTCTGCGGGTCGGGGGCGCCGACGAGGGCTCCCTCGTGCTCGTGGACGCCACCTCCGGCGCCGGCGGCCTGCCCGTCGACATCGCCGAGACCGACGTCTACTACTTCGCCCCGCAGAAGTCCTTCGCCGCCGACGGCGGCCTGTGGATCGGCGTGTTCTCCCCGGCCGCCATCGAGCGCGCCGAGCGGATCCACGCGAGCGGCCGGCACGTCCCGGAGTTCTTCTCCCTGCCGACGGCGATCGACAACTCGCGCAAGAACCAGACGTACAACACCCCGGCCCTCTCCACCCTGTTCCTGCTGAACGACCAGCTGGAGTGGATCAACGGCCAGGGCGGCCTGGACTGGGCCGTGCGCCGCACCGCCACCTCCGCCCGCACGCTGTACGGCTGGGCCGAGGACATCAAGTACGCGAACCCCTTCGTCACCGACCCGGCCAAGCGCTCGCAGGTCATCGGCACGATCGACTTCAGCGAGGACGTCGACGCCGCCGCCGTCGCCAAGGTGCTCCGCGCCAACGGCATCGTCGACACCGAGCCGTACCGCAAGCTCGGCCGCAACCAGCTGCGCGTCGCGATGTTCCCGGCCGTCGACCCGGCGGACGTCGAGGCGCTGACCAAGTGCGTCGACTACGTGATCGAGCAGCTCTGACCGCTCCCTCCGTACGTACGACGTGAAGGGCGCCCGGCGCGACCGCCGGGCGCCCTTCGCCGTTCACCGGCTGAGCCGCTGGAACCTGCGCACCGCGAGCGGCAGGAACACCACCGTCAGAATGAGCGGCCACGCCCCCGCCATCAGCAGCGCGTGTCGCTCGATCCACCCGTCACCGCCGCCCACCGGCGTGCCGAAGAGCTCGCGGGTCGCCGCGGCCGTGGACGAGATCGGGTTCCAGGCGGCGACGAAGCCCAGCCAGTCCGGCATCAGCTGGGGGGCCACGAAGATGCTGGAGATCATCGTCAGCGGCATGGCGACCGCGAACAGGTTGCCCGCCGCCTCCGGGTTGGGCACCAGCAGGCCCAGCCACACCCCGACCCAGATCAGGGCGATCCGCAGCCAGAGGAGCAGTCCGAAGGCGGCGAGGAAGCCCCAGCCGCCGTCGGGCCGCCAGCCCATGGCGAACGCGGTGCCCATCATGATGAGCAGCTCCACGCAGGCCAGGACCAGATCCGTCACCCCGCGCCCGGCGACCACCGCGGACGAGGCCATCGGCATGGAGCGGAACCGGTCGATGACGCCGTTGGTGGAGTCGTGGACCACCAGCGTCGCCGTGTTGATGAAGCCGAAGGCCATCGACATCACGAACATGCCCGGCATCAGGAAGTCCTTGTAGTCGCCGCCGCCCGGCACCCGCATCGCGCTGCCGAACACGTACCCGTACAGCAGGACGGAGACGATCGGGAAGCCCAGCGCCCAGAGGATGTTGGCCGGCTGGCGCTGGTAGTGGGTGAGGCCGCGGCGGACCAGGTTCCAGCAGTCCACCAGGACCCAGTACGCCCGGCCGTGCGCCGGCCGCTCCGCGAGGGCCAGTGCGCTCATGCCGCAGCCTCCTTCTCCGTACGGTGCCCGGTCAGGCGCAGGAACACGTCGTCCAGGCTCGGCCTGCGCAGACCGATGTCCTGGGCCGGCACGCCCTCGTCCTGGAGGGTGCGCGCCACCTCCGTCAGGGCCGCCACGCGGTCGGTCACCGGCGCGTGGACGCGCAGCTCCGTGTCGTCCGTCTCCGGTTCGCCGTCCGCGACCCGGGCCAGCACCTTCGCCGCGCGCGGGATGTCGGCGCGCTCGGCGACGACGACCTCGATGCGGTCGCCGCCCACCGTGTTCTTCAGCCCGTCCGGGGTGTCGTCCGCGATGGCCCGCCCCTGGTCGATCACCGTGATCCGGGAGGCCAGCTTGTCGGCCTCGTCCAGGTACTGCGTGGTCAGCAGCACGGTCGTGCCACCCGCCACCAGGTCCCGCACGGACTCCCAGACCTCGCCCCGGCTGCGCGGGTCGAGACCGGTCGTCGGCTCGTCGAGGAAGAGGACGGCCGGAGTGAGGATCATCGAGGCGGCCAGGTCCAGTCTGCGCCGCATGCCGCCGCTGTACTTCCCGACCCCCTTGTCCGCCGCGTCGGTCAGCCTGAACTGCTCCAGCAGCTCGCCCGCCCGCAGCCGCGCCCCCTTGCCGCCCAGATGGAACAGCCGGCCGAACATCTCCAGGTTCTGCCGCCCCGTCAGTACCTCGTCCACGGCCGCGTACTGCCCCGTGAGCCCGATCCGCGCCCGCACCTCCTGCGCCTGCCGCGCCACGTCGAGTCCGGCCACCGTCGCCCGGCCCCCGTCCAGCCGTAACAGCGTGGCCAGGATGCGTACGGCGGTGGTCTTGCCCGCGCCGTTCGGCCCCAGCAGGCCGTGCACCGTGCCCTCGCGCACCGCCAGGTCGAAGCCGTCCAGCGCCCGCTTCTCCCCGTACCGCTTCTCCAGCCCTTCGGCCCGCACCGCGTAGCCGTCGTTCCCCATGGTCCGCGCTCCCCCTCCGTCCACAACTGGGTACGTCGTACCCAGTTCGAGGAGAGTACACCGTACCCAGTTTCCGCGCGACCGATTACCCTGAAGCCATGAGCAGTGGCACCAAGGGCACGGGCGGCACGGAGACCAGCGGCAGCGGCGACATCGTGCGCACCCTCGAACTGCTCTGGGACACCGGCAAACGCCCCAGCCGCGGACCCAAACCGGGCCTGACCCTGGACCGGATCGTGGAAGCGGCCGTCCAGGTGGCGGACGCGGAGGGCCTGGAGGCGGTGTCGATGCGCCGCCTCGCCACCGAGCTCGGCACCGGCACCATGTCGCTCTACCGCTACGTGCCCGGCAAGGCGGAGCTGCTCGACCTGATGCTGGACCGGGTGCAGAGCCTCGACGCCAACCCGGTCACCCGGCACGACGGCAGCTGGCGCGGGGCCCTGGAGGCGATGGCCCACGCCTCCCTGGCCCTCCACCGCCGCCACCCCTGGCTGCTCCAGGTCAACCAGACCCGCCCGATCCTCGGGCCCAGCGCGCTCGACAGCATGGAGGCGGTGCTCATGTACATCAAGCCCATGGGCCTCACCGACCCGGAGCTGCTCTCGGTGATCATCATGGTCGACGGGTACGTCGTCGGAGCCGCGCGCGGACAGCTCCACGCACAGGACGCGGAGCTTCGGACGGGCCTGACGGACGCGGAGTTCTGGCAGGCCCAGGAGCCCGTCCTCGAGAAGGTCATGACATCGGGCCGCTACCCGGTCATGGCCGCACTGTCCGACGACACCTTCGGCCCCGACTTCGACCACTTCGAGTTCGGCCTGCAACGCATCCTCGACGGACTCGAAGTGCTGGTCACCGAGCGCGCCGCAGCCGCCGAACCCCCCACAGCACCACGATGACGGCGGCCACGGCCACCACCCCCACCTGCACGTTCTTCGTGGACCCGGCGTCGTCGCCCGCGTCCTCCCCGGTCTGCGCGCTCCCGCCGCCGGACGGCTCCTTCGCTCCCCCGCCCGCGGCCGGCGCCGGCCGCGGCTCCACCGAACTCCCCGACCCCTCGCTGCCGTACATGATCTGCGTCCCGTCGGGGGTGTAGGTCATCGACTCCCCCTGCCGCTGCAGCGGGACACTGAGCCGGCCGGTCTCCTTGATCTTCCCCCCGTTCCAGTCGAACGCGGTGCCGCCGAAGTACCCGCGGACGGCGAGCTGTTCGCCGTCCGGGGAGAACGCCGCGTCGGTGGCCCAGAGGTCGACGGCGGCGATCTCCTCGAAGACGTTGACGCCGCTCGCGGACAGGGTGGCGGGCCCCTCGTACAGCGCGCCGCCCGCCTTCTTCTTGTCGACGACGTAGACCCGGCCGGTCTTCGGGTGCACCATCAGCGACTCGGCGTCGCGGGCACCGTCGGCGTACTGGACGACGTACTGGGTGGCGCGGACCGTCTGGTCCTGAAGCTCCTTCGGCTCGGGCAGCCGGTAGATCCACACGTGGTCCCAGGTGCCGCCGAGGTTGTCGCCGATGTCACCGACGTAGAGCTCGTTCCCCGGCCCGATGGAGATCGCCTCGACGTCGCGCGGGGCACCCACGCCGCTCATGGTGACGGTGGCGACGGTCTTCCCGGTGGCGCTGTCGACCGCGTACAGGAAGGCCCCGTCGTCGCTGTCGTTGTGGGTCCAGTAGATGCCGGGGTGCTGGCGGGACGCGGCGAGGCCGCTGGACTCCGTGATCCGCGGGTCCTCGATGGTGAATGCCTCCGCGTCGGCGACCGCGGGCGCGGCCTGGGCGGCGGCGAGGAGGAGCCCTGCGAGGCCCGCGAACAGCGGGAGTGATCGACGGCGCATGCCCCCAGCCTGCCATCACCGCGCGCACCGCGCCGGGGTGCACCCGGTCCCGAGCCGTCCGCGATGATGACCGGATGATCGGATTCATGCCCGTCGGCGACTCCCAGACGATCGGCAGCGCCGGCGACCACACCTGGCGCTACCGGCTGTGGCAGCACCTGCGCGACACGTACGGGGGCCCGTTCCGCATCGTCGGCCCCCGCGAGACGCTGTACGACAAGGCGGCGGACGCCCCGACCTCGTACGACTACGCCGACCCGGACTTTCCCCGCGCCCACCTGGCCGGCTGGGGAGAGGGCTGGCAGCACATGGTGCCGCTGATCGCCGACGCGGTACGCGGCTGCCGCGCCGACGTCCTCCTGATCTCCCTCGGCCTGATCGACCTGGGCTTCTACACCAACGCCGAGCAGACCGCGGAGAACGTCCGCGCTTTCGTGATCAGCGCGCGCGAGGCCAACCCGCGCATCCGGATGGTCGTGCTCCCGGTGATACCCAACGTGCGCGCGGAGTCGGAGCCGTCGTTCGGCGCCGAGGTGGCCTTCTTCAACGAACTCCTCGCCAAGGCGGTCGCCGACCTGGACGAACCCCGCTCCCCGCTGCTCCTCGCCTCACCGCCCCCGGCGTACGACATCCACCACGACACCTACGACGGCACCCACCCGAACGCGACCGGCGAGCACCGCATCGCGGCGGCGTTCGCGGAGGCGATGCACCAGGGGTGGGGGCTGGGGCGGTCGTACGAACTGCTGTAGCAGTCCGTACGTGACCTGGTGACCGTGCGTATCGTTGTACCGCGCGGCCGTGTTCGATCGAGACGCGGCCGGGGAGGAGCGCCACGATGACCGTCCTCGAAGACAGGATCGCGATGGCCGAGAGCGACGACACGAGCGCGCTGGACGCGCTCTTCGAGCAACTGTCCGTCCCCGAGGGTTTCAAGGTCGAGATCGTCGAGGGGGCCGTCTTCATGGTGCCGCAGCGGAGCACTCACTGGTTGATCCTCCGCAGGATCCTGCACGCCCTGGACGCGCGGTTCGGCTTGGACGCCCTGGTCTTCTCGGATGTACGCATCGACTTCCCCGGGCACCAGAACGGCCTCTGCCCCGACGTGGCCAAGCTGCGCGACGGTGCGGAGCAGGACGCGACCGGGCACTGGCTGCACCAGGACGTCGAATTCATCGCCGAGGTGATCTCCAAGGGAACCGCCGCTAACGACTACGGTCCGAAGAGGACCGCCTACGCCACAGCCGAGGTTGCCGTCTACCTCATCGTGGATCCGTACGTCGGCAAGTGCGTCGTCCACACCCGGCCCGAGAACGGCGACTACGTCACGCAGACGCCCATCGCCTTCGGCGAGGAGGTGGATCTGACCACGACTTCCCTGGGTCTCACCCTCAAGACCGACGAGTTCCCCCGCGACTGACCGCGTCCCCCTTGCCTGGAGCGCACTCCAACCCGTTGGGTGGTGACCATGAAGTACACGCAGCTCGGACGCACGGGACTCAAGGTCGGCCGACTGGTGCTGGGCACCATGAACTTCGGACCGCAGACCGACGAGCCCGACAGCCACGCCATCATGGACGCCGCGCTGGACGCGGGCATCAACTTCTTCGACACGGCCAACGTCTACGGCTGGGGCGAGAACAAGGGCCGTACGGAAGAGATCATCGGCAACTGGTTCGCCAAGGGCGGTGACCGCCGCGACAAGGTCGTCCTCGCGACCAAGGTGTACGGCAACATGGGCGCCGACGGCGAGGCCTACCCCAACCACGACAAGCTCTCCGCCGTCAACATCCGGCGGGCCGTCGACGCCAGCCTCAAGCGGCTCCGGACCGACCACATCGACGTCTACCAGTTCCACCACGTCGACCGCTCGACCCCCTTCGAGGAGATCTGGCAGGCCGTCGACGTCCTGGTCCAGCAGGGCAAGATCCTCTACGTCGGCTCCAGCAACTTCCCCGGCTACAAGATCGCCCAGGCCAACGAGCTCGCCGCGCGGCGCCACGGCACCATCGGCCTCGTCAGCGAGCAGTGCCTCTACAACCTCGCCGAGCGCCGCGCCGAGATGGAGGTCATCCCGGCCGCGCAGGAGTACGGCCTCGGAGTCATCCCCTGGTCGCCGCTGCACGGCGGACTGCTGGGCGGGGTGCTGAAGAAGCAGGCCGAGGGCGGCCGCCGGGCCTCCGGCCGCGCCGCCGACACGCTCGCCGACCCCGCGGGCCGCGCCCAGATCCAGGCCTACGAGGACCTGCTGGACAAGCACGGTCTGGAGCCCGGCGAGGCGGCCCTCGCCTGGCTGCTCACCCGGCCGGGCGTGACGGGTCCCATCGTGGGTCCGCGCACCGCCGGGCAGCTGGAGTCGGCGCTCCGTGCCGTGGAGCTGGAGCTGAGCGAGGAGGTGCTGACCGGCCTGGACGAGATCTTCCCGGGGCCGGGGCCGTCCCCCGAGGCGTTCGCCTGGTAGACGCCTGGTGGACCAGGCAGGCCCAGGCGCGTGCGCGCGCCGTCCGCGCTCGGCTACCTGCCGAGCGCGGACGCCACGGCGACGACGGCGAACAACAGCACGAGCGCACCGGCCATGATCCGGTTCCGGGTCTTCGGGTCCACGAGGTCGAGGTTAACCGGCCGCCCCATCGCCCCCGCCGCCCGCCCCCAGGTCCCAGCGCGCCACGGCCTCGTAACGGGGCCGCTCGCCGGGCACCCCGGAGCGCGGCAGGTTGCTGCGGACCAGCGCCAGCCCGCCCACCGTCCAGGTCCGGCCGGCGAAGGCGTCCAGCAGCTCGACGTACGGCCGCACGTCGAGCTCCTCCCGGCTGCGGGCCAGCGTCAGGTGCGGCCGGTACGCGCGGTGCTCCTCCACCGGCAGCCCCGCCTTCCGCCCCGCCGCCTCCGCGCGGCCGGCCAGCAGCCGCAGGGTGCGGTGGTCTCCCCCGGCCCCCGTCCACAGCGCGCGCCCCCGGCCGAACTGCCCGCCGCCCCGGAGCGCCAGCGGGAAGGGCCCGGTGCGCCGCGCGGCCCGGCCCAGGCGCTCCGCCAGGTCCGGTACGGCCCCGTCGCCGACCTCGCCGTAGAAGGCCAGCGTGAAGTGCCAGTTCGACCGCTCCGTCCAGCGCAGCCGGTCGGCGCCCGGCAGCCGCCGCAACGCGGCGACGGCACCGGCGAGCTCCTCGGTCACGTCGGCGGGCGGCAGGACGGCGGCGAACAGTCTCATGCGGCCATCCTGCCGGGCGAGGCGGTCACCCGGCAGGCGAGCGAGGTGGTCACCTGGCAGCCGTCACCAGCCGCTGCCCCGAGGCCTCCGGCCGGGCCAGCGGCACGAACCGCAGCCGCGGGTGCCCGTGGTGCCAGCCGACCGACAGCCGCAGGCCGCCGACGCGCGTCAGCACCAGGCCCACCACGGCGGCCGCGACGAGCGAGACCAGACCGCCCGCGGCGAGACCGACCTGGGGACCGTACGTGTCCGTGACCCAGCCGACGATCGGCGCGCCCACCGGCGTACCGCCCAGGAAGACCATCATGTAGAGGGCCATGACCCGGCCGCGCATCGCGGGGTCCGTGGTCATCTGGATGCTGGTGTTGGCGGTGACGTTGACGGTCATGCCGAACATCCCTATCGGCACCATGAGCAGCGCGAACAGCCACAGCGACGGCGTCACGGCCGCCACCACCTCCACGGCGCCGAACGCCAGCGCCGACGCGATCAGCACCCGCATCCGGGACGTGCCGCGCCGCGCCGCCAGCAGCGCGCCGGCCACGGAGCCGACCGCCATCAGCGTGTTGAAGAGGCTGTACGAGCCGGCTCCCGCCGCGAAGACGTCGTCCGCGAAGGCGGAGAGGAACACCGGGAAGTTGAAGCCGAAGGTGCCGATGAACCCGACCAGGACGATCGTCCAGATCAGTTCGGGACGCCCGGCGACGTACCGGAGCCCCTCGCGGAGCTGCCCCTTGCCGCGCGGAGCCCGCTCGACCACGTGCAGCTCACGCGCGCGCATCAGCAGCAGACCGGTGATCGGGGCGATGAAGGACAGGCCGTTGAGCAGGAACGCCCAGCCCGTGCCCACGCCGGTGATCAGCACGCCCGCGACGGCGGGGCCGATCAGCCGGGCCGACTGGAAGTTCGCCGAGTTCAGGCTGACGGCGTTCTGCAGCTGCTCGGGGCCGACCATCTCGGAGACGAACGACTGGCGGGCCGGGTTGTCGAGGACGGTGGCCATGCCGACGGCGAAGGCGGCGACGTACACGTGCCAGACCTCGACGTGCCCGGAGAGCGTGAGGACGGCGAGGGCGAGACCGGTCACGGCCATCGCCGCCTGGGTGCCGAGCAGGGTGGGCCGCTTGGGCAGCCGGTCGACGAGGACACCGCCGTACAGGCCGAAGAGCAGCATCGGCAGGAACTGCAGCGCCGTGGTGACACCGACGGCGGTGGAGGAGCCGGTGAGGCTGAGCACCAGCCAGTCCTGGGCGATGCGCTGCATCCAGGTACCGGTGTTCGAGACGACCTGCCCCATGAAGAACAGCCGGTAGTTGCGGATCCGCAGCGAACGGAACATCGAAGAGCGGGAGGAGCCGGCGGAGGCGGCGGCTGCCTGGGCCTTCGGATCGTGGGTGGGCGGGGAGTCGTGGGTGGTCGGTGCGGGGGCGGAGTCTGCTCCGGGTCCCGAACTCAAAAGGTTCGCCTCCTTGGCGTCACGGACGTCGTCGGCCGTCGCGGCGGCCCCGTCGGTCACGGACATCGTCGTCCTCGGTAGGGCCCTCCGGCGGGTCGGCCGGGGGGCTCATGGGTGCACGCCCTGCGCGGGCGCGGCATGTACGTGCGCGGGCGCCGGGCGCGTGCGGTTCGGTCGGCCGGCACCCTCACCCGCGCTCAGAGGTGCGCGAGCTTCTCCAGGACGGGCGCGGCCTCGCGCAGCTTGGCCCACTCGTCCTCGTCGAGGTCCTCGACCAGGGTGGCCAGCCACGCGTTGCGCTTGCGGCGGCTCTCCTCGAGCATCGCCTCGGCGCGTTCGGTCTGCGCGACGACCTTCTGGCGCCGGTCCTCGGGGTGCGGCTCCAGACTGACCAGGCCCTTGTGCTCCAGCAGCGCCACGATGCGGGTCATCGAGGGTGGCTGGACGTGCTCCTTGCGGGCGAGCTCGCCCGGGGTGGCGGTGCCGCAGCGGGCGAGCGTGCCGAGCACCGACATCTCGGTGGGGCTCAGGGACTCGTCGACCCGCTGGTGCTTGAGCCGGCGGGACAGTCGCATGACGGCGGAACGGAGTGCGTTCACAGCGGCGTCGTCGTCGCCATGGGTCAGTTCGGACATGTTCCTTAGCTTAACTCATTACTCTAACTAAGTACCACTCGCGCGGCACCGACAGGACCGTGAGTCCCGCCACTCGCGCCTCACGGCTTCACCCGGCTCCACCCGGCTTCACCTCGCACGGCACAGGTAACCCCACGTAATCACTCGTACGAGTGAGCCGTCGCCGGAACCTGACCCGCCGCGCCCGCACCCGTCCGACCCTCGTCTCCATGGGGACCAGCGTGCTCAGCCTGCGGATGGATCGCGACCTGCTCGACCGCGTCCGGCGGCGGGCCGCCAGAAGCGGAATGAGCGTCCAGGACTATGTGGTCCGGACGCTCATTCGGGACGACTTCGACGACCGGTTCCAGGCCGCCGTCGACGAGACGGAGAGGTTCTACGAGGTCACGTGCGACCGGGGACAGGAGTCACCGGACCCCGTGTGACGCGGGTGACGGGATGCGCGGGCATCACGTGAGCCCCAGCGCCGGCATCAGGTAGTAGAAGGCGAACACCGCCGAGACGACGTACATCGCCACGGGCACCTCCCGACCCCGGCCGGCCACGAGGCGCAGCACCACGAAGGTGATGAAGCCCATGCCGATGCCGTTGGTGATCGAGTACGTGAACGGCATCATCAGCATGGTCACGAACGCGGGGATCGCGATCGTGTGGTCGCCCCAGTCGATGTCCCGCACCGAGTTGGCGAGGATCAGGAAGCCGACCGCGAGCAGCGCCGGGGTGGCCGCCTGGGACGGCACCATCGTGGCGACGGGGGTCAGGAACAGTGCGACGGCGAAGAGCCCGCCGGTGACGATGTTCGCGAAGCCCGTACGGGCACCCTCGCCGACACCGGCCGTGGACTCCACGAAGCAGGTGGTGGCCGAGGAGGAGGTGGCCCCGCCCGCGGCGACCGCGATGCCGTCGACGAAGAGGACCTTGTTCATGCCGGGCATGTTGCCCTGGGCGTCGGCCAGCTTGGCCTCGTCGCTGACGCCCATGATCGTGCCCATCGCGTCGAAGAAGCACGACAGCAGCACGGTGAAGACGAAGAGGACGCCGGTCAGCACGCCGACCTTCGCGAAGCCACCGAAGAGACTCACCTGGCCGAGGAGCCCGAAGTCGGGCGTCGACACCGGGTTGCCCGGCCACTCGGGGGTGGTCAGACCCCAGGACGGCACGTCGGCGACCGCGTTGATCAGTACCGCGACGAAGGTCATGACGACGATCGAGATCAGGATCGCGCCCGGCACCTTCCGCACGATCAGCCCGAGCGTGAGCAGCGCGCCGAGGACGAAGATCAGCACGGGCCAGCCGTTGAGGTGACCGTCACCGCCGAGCTGGAGCGGGACGGTGGTCTGGGCGGCGTCCGGGATGCGCGAGACGAATCCGGAGTCGACGAGGCCGATCATCAGGATGAACAGACCGATGCCGATGGAGATGCCCTTGCGCAGCCCCAGCGGCACCGCGCTCATCACCCGTTCCCGCAGCCCGGTGGCCACGAGCAGGCACACCACGAACCCGGCGAGCACCACCATGCCCATGGCGTCCGGCCAGGACATCCGGGGAGCGAGCTGGAGGGCGACGACGGTGTTCACGCCGAGCCCCGCCGCCAGCGCGATGGGCACGTTGCCGATCACGCCCATGAGCAGCGTCGTGAACGCGGCGGACAGGGCGGTCGCGGTGACCAGCTGGCCGTTGTCGAGCTGGTGGCCGTACATGTCCTTCGCGCTGCCCAGGATGATCGGGTTCAGCACGATGATGTAGGCCATCGCGAAGAAGGTGGCGAAGCCGCCCCGGACCTCACGGGCGAGCGTGCTGCCCCGCTCCGAGATCCTGAAGTAGCGGTCGAGGGCGCCCTGGGCGGGCCGGGGATCCGGCGGCTGGAGCGGAGACGCCTGGCTGGGGGCCGAGGTGGGCATGCGGGTCCTCACACCACCAGCCGGTCGTCCGCGGGGCGCCGGCCTGGTGTTTTCCTACGAAAAGAAGCGGTCAGTAACAAACCGTTTCAGTATGAACATATGAGGCGGGGAAACGCTATCTACGCGAGTAGACACGCGTGGCGTCCCCTGCTGGACGACTGTCGGGTGGAAGGGCCCCGTCGCGTTCCCCTCCGCCACCGAGGCGGTCGACAGCAGCCCCGCTCCCCCCCCCCCTCGTAAGCTGTCCCCATGGCGAAGTGGACACCCAGGCACGAGGCGCCGGAGCCCCTTGAGGGCCCCGTGGTCGCGACCATCACCGGCGGCACGATCCTGTGGTTCGCCCTCTTCCTGGTCCAGCTCCCCTTCTACGGCTGGTTCGACGACCGCGGCCACACCTGGTGGGTCTGGACCTGCCTGGCCGGCGGCGGCCTGGGGCTGATCGGCATCTACTACGTGCGCCGGCGGGACGCGGCGATCAAGCGGGATGCCGCGCGCAGGCGGGATGCCGCGCTCGGGGCCGGCGAGGGGGCACAGGCGCCCTAGGGCCGGCACCCCTCCTGCTCATGGGCCTCGGTGATGCAGGTGTGCAGCCGGTCGCGTACGTCCCGCAGGTCCGCCATCTGCCGGTCGAGGCGGTCGCGCGCGGCCGCGAGCAGGTCCAGCAGCTCCGCCGACACCTCACCGGAATCGGCGAACGGCAGGATCTCGCGGATGGCCCTGCTGGACAGGCCCACGGAGTAGAACTGCTGAATCAGCCTGACCCGTTCGACGGCACCGGCCGGGTACTGGCGCTGGCCCCCCGCGTTCCGGGCGGAGTGCAGCAGGTCCTGCTGCTCGTAGTAGCGCAGCGCCCTGACACTGACGCCCGCCTTCGCGGCGACCTCTCCGATCCGCACCCCGGCCTCCCGACTCGCTGCCACGTCCGGCTTGCACCTGACGTCGACGTCAGGTTTTAGCGTAGCGAACGACGGCCCCGGGCCGACGATCTCGTTCGCAGGAGACGCAGGAGACGCAGGAGAGGGATGCTCGATGGCAACACTCGGCTTCATCGGCAGCGGCAACATCGGCGCGAAGATCGCCCGGCTCGCACTCGCGGCGGGTATCGATGTCGTGCTGTCCAACTCGCGCGGGCCCGGGAGCCTGGCCCGGACGGTCGCCGGACTCGGCGAGCGCGCCCGGGCCGCGACGCCCGCGGAAGCGGCCGAAGCGGGTGACTGGGTGGTGGTCAGCGTCCCGCTCACGGCCCTCCGGCGGCTTCCGGCCGACGCGCTGGCCGGCAGGACCGTGCTGGACACCACCAACTATTACCCGTCATGGCGCGACGGCTACATCGAGGCGCTCGACTCGGGGAAGCTCACCACGGCCGAGTGGGTTCAGGAGCACCTGCCCGGGGCGAACACCGTCAAAGCGTTCGCCAACCTCAGCGACCAGCACATCCTCCCGCTGGCCCGGCCCGAGGGTTCCGACGAGCGCACCGCCCTCCCCATCGCCGGCAACAGCCTCCAAGCCAAGGCATCCGCTGCCGGACTGATCAGCCGCCTCGGCTACGACACGGTCGACGTCGGCCCCCTGACGGAGAGCTGGCGGTTCGAGCCGGAGACACTCGCGTCGGCGGTTCCGTACTTCGCCGACCCCGACGCCTACAGGTCCGGCGTGGCCAAGGTCGCCGAGGCACTCCGGGCCGGCCGCTCCCCGATGGCCGTCCACTTTGAGGACTCCGGTGAGCCGCTGCCCGCACACCGCCTCCGCACCCTGCTCGACGAGACTCCCCGCGTGCTCACCGCTGACCGCGCGATGCCCTGAGACGCCGTCCGCCGGGCAGTCCGCTCACGCGGTGGCGAGGTCGCACCACACGTATTTCCCGCAACTCCCGTTCCTGGCCAGCGGCTGCCATCCCCACAGGTCGGCGCAGGCGCGGACGAGGTCGAGGCCGCGACCCTCCTCCCGCTCGTCGGTGACCCGGCCCACGGGGCAGGGAGGGTCCGGTGGTTCGGGACTGGCGTCCCACGCCCCGATCCGCAGCACCCCGTCCTTCCAGCGCACCCGCAGGGCGGCGGGCCCCTTCGTATGCCGTACGGCGTTGGAGACCAGTTCGGCCGCGAGCAGTTCGGCGGTGTCGGCGAGGTGGGGCAGGCCGTGCAGGGTCAGGATCAGGCGGAGGGTACGGCGGCTGACGGTGACGGCGCGCGGATCGTGGGGGATGTGGAGCCAGTACTCCCAGGGCTCGCGGTCGTTCTCGGGCATGCGGAACTCCGTTCCGGGCGGTGGGGTGGAGTGGAGTGCGCGGAGGTTCTCGGGCGGTGGCATTGCCGCAACCGTCGTGGCAGGACGGAGTGGTGCGCTTCCGGGGTCCCGGTGTTCCGCAGCGTGTGCGTCGCATCACTGACCGTAGGGGTTAATCTTTCGGTCTAGCAACCCGGTCGAGTAACCTGACGCCCGAAAGAGCGGCAATGACGGAGCTGTTGGACCGAGGGGCGGCCGATGACGACGAGGCGTGAGCCCACCGCACGCCAGATGCGCCTGGCCGTCGAACTCCGCAGACTGCGCGACGCGGCAGGGCTCAGCGCCCGCCAGGCCGCAGCGTTGCTGGGCGTAAGTCCCGTTCAGATCAGCCACATCGAGTCCGGCCTGTCGGGAGTGAGCGAGGAGCGGCTGCGCCGCCTCGCGTCCCATTACGCGTGTACGGACGGCGCGTTCATCGACGCCCTGGCGGTGCTGGCCGCCGATCGGACACGCGGCTGGTGGGAGGAGTACAAGGGCCTGCTGCCCACAGCGTTCCTGGACCTGTCCGAGTTGGACCACCACGCCTCGTTCCGGCGCGATGTGGCAATCCTGTACGTACCGGGTCTGTTGCAGACCGAGGATTACTCCCGAGCCGTTTTTTCTTCCAGAGTCCCAGAACTCACGCCGCATGAATTGGAGTTGCGTGTACGTCACCGCCTCGCGCGGAGAGTGATCATCGAGGGCTCCGCTCCCATCCCGTACGAAGCGGTGATTCACGAGGCAGCGTTGCGGATCAAAGTCGGCGACCGTGGCGCCGCGCGGGCGCAACTCGGCCGACTCCTGCACCTTTCGGAAGCCGATCACATCACCGTGCGTGTCATCCCCCTTGAACTGGACGACTTCGCCAGAGCCGGCAGCACGATGACTTACGTCGGCGGTTCCGTACCAAGGCTGGACACGGTCGTACGCGACGTACCCCACGGTTCGGCCTTCATCGACTCCGAGGCTCAGCTCAACGCCTTTCGCACGCGCTTCCGTAAGGTGGAGAACGTGTCGCTCGCGCCCGCACCCTCGCGCGACTTCATCCACAGGCTGGCGAGAGAGCTGTGAGGCACCCGATGGTCACCCTCGGAAACTGGCAGAAGTCGTCGTTCTCCGGCCCCGACGACGGCAATGACTGCGTCGAAGTCGTCGCCACGTCGACCACCCTCCGCCTTCGCGAAAGCGATACACCCGCCGTCTCCCTCACGACAGGTCCCGTTCCCGTCGCAGCTCTCCTTCACGGGATAAAGATGGGCAAACTTGACAACGAGCGTCCTCCTGCGTAACGGCCGGGCACTCAGCACGACGGCCGGCCAGGTCTTCCCCGGAGTCCGATCACCCGCGAGCCAGAATCGGCCGCATCCCTGCTGCGCCCCTCGCTACCGCAAACAAGGGCATACAGGAATGAACTGGCGCCGGATATTCCACTCCATCGCCATTTGCCATAGCACCGCGATCACACCGCAGCCCTGAGGTGTGAACTTGCCTCAAAGGTGAACCGCCCGCCGCGCCTCCCGCGCACCGCACCGTCACGGCGTGCACACTTTCAGCGTCCGCCGACCGGTGACCAGGCCATCCATGCCCCCATGGCCGCGGCAGTCGCCCCTTCCCCGGAGACCCTCCTGCGATGAACGATCCGGACAGAGCCCGGCCCGAAACCCCGCCCGGACACCGCGGCGTCCAGTACGCCGGCCGCGCGCTGTGCTGGAGTCTGGCCGGCGGCATGACCACCGCCGCCGTCGACATCGTCCTCGCGCCCGGCTTCCACGCGTGGCCCGTCCTGTGGCCCCTCCCCTGGTACCTCACCTGCGTCTCCGCGGTCGCCTGGGCCGTCCTGCGGGCCCGCGAGAAGGCCGCCGCCCTCCGCCTGGCGGCCGACGAGGACCTGGTGCAGGGCCAGGACTGGGAACGGGCCGCCTGAGCGAGCGCTCGGGGGGCGCGGAAGGGGTGAGGGGCACAGCCGGGCGGCGGGCGTCGTTTCCGGGCTCTTCGCAGTTGAGGATGTAGGCCGAGAATGTAGAGCTGTTGGACGGTTGGATGTGAGTCGTCAGGGGGTGCGAGCGTCGTAGTTCTCGCGGTTTGCGAGGACCTCGGCCATGTGTGTCTGCGCCCAGTCTCTGAGCCCGCGGGTCATGTGGTGGAGCGAGAGGCCGAGGTCGGTCAGCTCGTAGGAGACGGTGACAGGGACGGTTGGCGTCACGGTACGGGTGAGCAGACCATCGTGCTCCAGCGACCGTAGCGTCTGGGTCAGCATCTTCTGGCTGACCCCGGCCAGAAGACGAGAGATCTCGGAGTAACGCATCGCCTTCGGAGCGTCTGCGTGTGCTGCACCGGGCTGGCCAGGGCTGTTGTCGCCGCCCAGCGCACACAGGATCAGGACGACCCACTTGTCCGAGATTCGGTCGAGCAGTTGCCGGCTGGGGCACCCTGCCAGGAACGCGTTGTACTCCACCTTGGCCTGGGCCCTCTTCTGGGCCGCCTTCATCGTCGTCACTGATCGCACCTCTCACCAATGGGTGGGTTACGCACTCCCAAGTGCCTACTTCCCGACAGGAAGTTTCTCTCCAATGCTGATGCAGGGAGGCAGCAGGCGCCACCCCCCAAGTGCACGACGAAAGGCAACAAGATGAGCACACCCTCCTTCTCTCTTCCCGGCGGCACCTGGACTCTGGGTGACCTGAGCGTCACCCGGTTCGGCTACGGCGCCATGCAACTGGCCGGCCCGTGGGTCATGGGGCCGCCCGTCGATCGCGAGGGTGCCCTGGCCGTGCTGCGTGAAGCGGTCGCCCTCGGTATCACACACATC
The DNA here is from genome assembly GCF_034105845.1 of Streptomyces sp. CRN 30. NCBI lineage: Bacteria > Bacillati > Actinomycetota > Actinomycetes > Kitasatosporales > Streptomycetaceae > Streptomyces > Streptomyces sp. CRN 30. Next base: position 64,845 of record NZ_JAVRHI010000372.1, read on the forward strand.
GACACCAGCGACGCCTACGGGCCGCGCGTCACCAACGAGTTGATCCGCGAGGCACTGCACCCCTATCCCGAGTTGCTGCACATCGTGACCAAGGTGGGCGCGACCCGCGACGAACAGGGCGGTTGGCCTACAGCCCGCCGACCCGAAGATCTGCGCCGCCAGGTCCACGACAACCTCAAGTCCCTCCGCCTCGACGTACTCGACCTGGTCAACCTCCGACTCGGCAACGCCGAAGGTCCCCAGCCCGGCTCGGTCGCCGAGGCGTTCGAGACGCTCGTCGAACTCCAGCAGCAGGGCCTGATCCGCCACCTCGGGATCAGCAACGCCACCGAGGAGCAGGTCACCGAGGCGCAGAGCATCGCGCCGATCGTGTGCGTGCAGAACATGTACAACCTCGCCCACCGCCACGACGACAAGCTCATCGACCGGCTCGCCACCGACGGCGTGGCGTACGTGCCCTTCTTCCCCCTCGGGGGCTTCACCCCGCTTCAGTCCTCGGCGCTCTCGGCGGTCGCCGCTCGGCTGGAGGCGACACAGATGTCCGTCGCACTGGCCTGGCTGCTGCAGCGATCACCGAACATCCTGCTCATCCCCGGCACGTCATCGACGGCGCACCTGCGCCAGAACATCGCCGGCGCGGGGCTCTCCCTCTCTCATGAGGACTTGACCGAGCTGGACGACATCAGCCGCTGAATGCCCCAGAGCTGACCGCCTCACAAGCCACGACCGGCCCCGGTCACCTTCGCGGCCACGTGGGAGGTCTACCAGCGGATGATCGCCGCCTACCGCGAACCCGATCGGAGGAAGGGCCGTGAGCTGATGGTGAAGTTGATCCAGTCGGTCAGCCAGGGCGTCCCGAGCGCGTTGAGCGAGATCATTACGCTCGGCCGGACACTGAAGAAGCGAGCCACCGACGTCCTGGCCTACTTCGAACGCCCGGGCACGTCCAACGGACCGACCGAGGCCATCAACGGACGGCTCGAACACCTCCGCGGCTCCGCTTCCGGATTCCGCGACCTCACCAACTACATCGCCAGATCCCTGCTGGCATCCGGCGGCTTCAGGCCACGACTACACCCTGGATTGTGAAGAGCCCGTTTCCGTCGTGCGCGCGCACTCCCGTCGTCCTCACGCGGCCGGGCACACCACCCCGGCACCACTCCCGTACGACCGCAGCACCACCCCCGTCCTCCCCAGGTCGGGTCATCGGCCACTCGCCGGGTGCGGGCCCGCATTCGCACGTACCGTCGAATGCATGACTCATACCGACGCGGGCGCTGATCCCGGGCCCGAGTCCGGGCTGGCGACCGAGGCCGGACGCGCGACCGGCCTGACCGCCACCGAGGTCGCCGAGCGGGCCGCCCGCGGCGAGGTGAACGACGTCCCCGTGCGCAGCAGCCGCTCGCTCTCCGACATCGTGCGCGCGAACGTCTTCACCCGGTTCAACGCGATCATCGGCGTGCTCTGGGTGATCATGCTGGCGGTCGCGCCGATCCAGGACAGCCTGTTCGGTTTCGTGATCCTCGCCAACACCGGCATCGGGATCATCCAGGAGTGGCGGGCCAAGAAGACGCTCGACTCGCTCGCGGTGATCGGGGAGGCCCGGCCGACCGTGCGCAGGGACGGGGTCGCGGCGCCGGTGAGCACCTCGGAGATCGTGCTCGGTGATCTGATCGAGACGGGGCCCGGGGACAAGATCGTCGTGGACGGCGAGGTCGCCGAGGCCGACGGGCTGGAGATCGACGAGTCGCTGCTCACCGGGGAGGCCGACCCCGTCGTCAAGCGGCCGGGCGACCCGGTCATGTCCGGCAGTTTCGTGGTGGCGGGCGGGGGCGCGTTCACCGCGACGAAAGTGGGGCGCGAGGCGTACGCGGCGCAGCTCGCCGAGGAGGCGTCCCGCTTCACGCTGGTCCACTCCGAGTTGCGCTCCGGGATCAGCACGATCCTGAAGTACGTGACCTGGATGATGGTGCCGACCGCGATCGGTCTGATCATCAGCCAGATGGTGGTGAAGGACAACGCCCTCGGGGACTCCGTCGCCCGGACGGTCGGCGGCATCGTGCCGATGGTCCCGGAGGGGCTCGTCCTGCTGACCTCCGTCGCCTTCGCGATCGGGGTGATCCGGCTGGGGCGCAAGCAGTGCCTCGTCCAGGAGCTGCCCGCCATCGAGGGGCTGGCCCGCGTCGACGTCGTCTGCCTCGACAAGACGGGCACCCTCACCGAGGGCGGCATGGTCGTCACCGAGCTGCGACTGCTCGGCGAGGCCGGAGCCCGGACCCGAGCCGACGAGTCGTACGTGCGTACGGTGCTGGGTGCGCTGGGCGAGGCCGACCCGCGCCCCAACGCCTCCCTCAAGGCGATCATCGACGCCTTCCCGGACAGCGACGACTGGCGCTGCACCGAGTCGCTGCCGTTCTCCTCGGCCCGCAAGTACAGCGGCGCCACGCTGAGCGAGGGGGACGGCGAGTCCGGTACGTGGCTGCTGGGCGCCCCTGACGTCCTGCTGGACGACAGGCACCCCGCCCTCGCCGAAACCGAACGGCTGAACGAGCAGGGGCTGCGTGTCCTGCTGCTCGCCCGCACCGGCGGGGACCGGGCCCTGGACGACCCCGACGTCACCCGCGACACCCGGCCCACCGCCCTGGTCGTCCTGGAGCAGCGGCTGCGCCCGGACGCCGCCGACACCCTGCGCTACTTCGCCGAGCAGAACGTCCAGGCCAAGGTGATGTCCGGGGACAACGCCGTCTCGGTGGGCGCGGTCGCGGCGAAGCTGGGCCTGGAGGGTGAGGCGGTGGACGCCCGCCGGCTGCCCGACGACCGTGAGCGGATGGCGAAGGCCATCGAGGCGGGCACGGTGTTCGGGCGGGTCACCCCGCAGCAGAAGCGGGACATGGTGGGCGCGCTCCAGTCGCACGGCCGTACGGTCGCGATGACGGGCGACGGCGTGAACGACGTCCTGGCCCTCAAGGACGCGGACATCGGCGTGAGCATGGGCTCGGGCTCGGAGGCCACCCGGGCGGTCGCCCAGATCGTGCTGCTGAACAACAGCTTCGCGACCCTGCCGTCGGTGGTGGCGGAGGGCCGGCGGGTCATCGGCAACATCACCCGGGTCGCGACGCTCTTCCTGGTGAAGACGGTGTACTCGGTGCTGCTGGCGGTCCTGGTGGTGCTCTCGCAGGTCGAGTACCCGTTCCTGCCGCGCCACCTGACCCTGCTCTCCACCCTGACGATCGGCGTCCCCGCCTTCTTCCTCGCCCTCGCGCCCAACAAGGAACGCGCGCAGCCGCACTTCGTCCGGCGGGTCATGCGGTACTCGATCCCGGGCGGCGTGGTGGCGGGACTGGCGACCTTCGCGACGTACCTGATCGCCCGCGCGCACTACACGGGTCCGGGCGCCCTGGACGCGGAGACGAGCGCCGCGACGCTGACGCTCTTCCTGATCTCCATGTGGGTCCTGGCGATCATCGCCCGGCCGTACACCTGGTGGCGGCTGTGCCTGGTGGCGGCGATGGGGCTGGCCTTCCTGCTGGTACTGGCCGTGCCCTGGCTGCAGGACTTCTTCGCGCTGAGGCTGGTGGGGACGACGATGCCGTGGACGGCGGTGGGCATCGCGGCGGTGGCGGCGGCCGCCCTGGAACTCCTGTGGAGGTGGGTCGACCGCCGCTTCCCCGCGTGAGCGGCCGAGCCGCCCGCCGGGACCGCTCACGCGGGCACGCCGTCGGTTACTGCACGGCGACGTGGTCGACGGTGCTGGAGACCGCCGCCGTGTTCGCGGCGCCCGTGAAGCTGAAGCGGTAGTCGCCGCTGGTGGTAGCGGTGACGGTGGTCCTCGCGGTGCCGTCCGCCTTCGAGTAGATGCCCTTGAGGTTGGGGAAGTCGGCCGCGCCGTCGGCGCGGAACTGCACCTTCACGGACTGGTCGGCGTAACCGTCGTACTTGAAGGACTGCCAGTTGGCCCGGGTGAGCTTGCCGTCGATCGTGAGGGTGCCGCCCTTCTTCACCGGCTCCGGGGTGGCGTCGGCGGTGAGCTTGGCCATCCGGAGGAGCTTGTGGGTCTTGTGGAAGTCGTTCCAGTACATGGTGCCGTCGTTGGACAGCGCGGCGGCCGAGACGTGCCAGGTGCCGGACAGGGCGTTCTTGTACAGCTCGAAGCCCGGCTGGGCGGTGACGGTCAGGGTGCAGGTCGACGTGGTGGCGTCGACCGGCGTGCAGTCGGCGGCATCCTCGTTCGGCTGCATGAGACCGTCGAGGCCCGCGTCGACGTCCGTGCCGTGCCACAGGTCGATGTACGCGTCGAGGATGCCGGACGGGTGGCTGGCGGTCAGCGACACCGTGAAGGTTCTGACGGTCGTCGTGCCGAAGACGAGGTTCCTGCCGCCGTTGACGGTCACGTCGGACACGACGGGCGCGGCCTGGGCGGCGATCCGGCTGGACCGCTCGGTCTCCGCGGGAGAGGTGCCGAAGCGCTCGGCGGCGGTCGGCTTGTCCAGGTCCGGCCCGACGGGCGCGTCGGCGTGCGCGGCGGGTACGGCGAAGGCGGACAGGGCCAGGGCGCCGGTGACGGCGGCCACGGTGGCTCGAGTACGCAAGGTTCCCCCTGTGGGAAGTGGTCCCGGCGTCGGCCGTTCCCCGAGGGTCGGCGTCGGCGCGGGACCAGATCACGTGGAGTCTGTTGACTCACATGATCGGATTCGCCACGGGAGTGAATGGTTGGGCGGAAGAGATGGACGGGAGGTGAACAGAGAGTGCGGGCCCTACTTGACGTCGATGACGTCACCCTTGGCGCTGACCGACCCGGCATTGGCGCTGCCCGAGAAGATGTAGCGGTAGGTGCCGTCCACGGAGGCCTTGACGGTGGTCTTCACCGCGCCGCCGGTGCCCGACTTGACCGTCTTGAGGGTCTTGTAGGCGGACGACCCCTTCTTCTTGAACTGCAGTTTCACGGACTGGCCGGTGTAGCCCTCGTACACGGACCTGTCCCAGTTGGCCCGGGTGAGCTTGCCGGTGACGGTGAGGGTCTTGCCCTTCTTCACCGGCTCGGGGGTGGCGTCGGTCGTGAGGTTCGTGTCCCGCAGGATCTTGAAGGTCCGGAGGTTGTCCTTCTCCACGAAGTCGTCGTCCACGGCCCCGGCGAGCCCGTACGTCTTCCAGGTGCCGGCCTGGGAGTTCTCGGGTTCGAAGCCCGGCTGGAGCGTGAAGTCGGCCACGCAGGTCGACTTGGTGCCGGTGACCTTGGTGCACTTGGCCAGGCCCTGCGCCGCGTCGGGGAGGAGATGACCCGAGGGCTTGTCGAGCGAGCCCCGGTACAGGGCCACGTGGGCCGCGTAGATGCCGGAGTTGTCCGTGGCGGTGAAGGTGACCTTGATGGTCTTCTTGGCGGTGGGGCCGAGGACGACCGCCGCCCCGCCGTTCACGACGACGTTCGACATCCTGGTGTCACCGTACGAGTCGTCGGCGTGAGCGACCGGCACGGCGAGGGCGGACAGGGCCAGGGCGCCGGAGACGGCGGCCACGGTGGCACGAATACGCAAGGTTCCCCCTGGTTGTACTGGTTGTACTGGTGCTACGGATGAAATGGACGAGATGGTGGCGGCGGCCGCCCTCGGAACTTTCGTGGAGGTGGGTCGGCCGCCGCTTCCCGGCGTGCGCGTGGGCGTGAGCCCTGCGAGGGCTTCCGTCGGCCGGTACGGCCTACTTCACGTCGATGGCGTCACCGGCGGAGTTGATCGCCGGGGAGGTGGACGTGCCCGCGAAGGAGTAGCGGTAGGTGCCGTCCACGGAGGCCTTGACGGTGGTCTTCAGCGCGCCGCCCGTCCCCGACTTGACCGTCTTGACGGTCTTGTAGGCGGACGTGCCCTTCTTCTTGAACTGCAGCTTCACGGACTGCTGCGTGTGCCCGGCGTACTTGCCCGTGTCCCAGTTGGCCCGGGTGAGCTTGCCGGTGACGGTGAGGGTCTTGCCCTTCTTCACCGGCTCGGGGGTGGCGTTGACCGTGAGCTGCGCCTGCCGCAGGAGCTTGAAGGTCCTGATGTTGTCCTTCTCCACGTAGTCGCCGTCCTTGGCCGAGGCGACGCCCCAGACCTTCCAGTTGCCGGCCCAGGAGCTGAGGAGCTCCTCGTCGGGCTTGACCGTGAAGGTGGCCACGCAGTTCGACGTCGTGCTGTTGACCTTGGTGCACTTGGCATAGCCGTCCGCCCGGTCCGGCAGGAGGGCGCCCGTGGCCTTCTCGATGTTCGAGCCGCGGTACGGCAGCGCCATGGCGAAGTTGATGCCCCGGTTGTCCGTGGCCGTGAAGGTGACCTTGACGGCCTTCTTCGCGGTCGGGCCGAAGACGACCGCCTTGCCGCCGTTCACGACGACGTTCGAGATCTTGGTGTCGCCGTACGCCTCATCGGCGTGCGCGGTGGGCACGGCGAGGGCGGACAGGGCCACGGCGCCGGAGACGGCTGCCACAGTGGCTCGGATACGCAAGGTTCCCCCTGGTTGCACTGGTGGTACCAGTCGTACTGGTCATGACTGGTCGTTTGGGTGAGTTGAACGAGATGTGCACGGCCCGCAGCCCGTCCGGCGGTGGCGACGGCCGCCCTCGGAACCCCCGTGGAGGTGGGTCGGCCGCCGCTCCCCGGCGTGCGCGTGGGCGTGAGCCTGCGGGGGCTTCCGCCGGCCGGTACGGCCTACTTCACGTCGATGGCGTCACCGGCGGAGCTGACCGCAGCGGCGGCCGAGTTCCCCGCGAAGGAGTAGCGGTAGGTGCCGTCCACGGTGGCCTTGACGGTGGTCTTCAGCTTGCCGGCGGACTTCCCGGTGCCCGCCTTGACGGTCTTCACGTCCTTGTAGGTGGACGTGCCCTTCTTCTTGAACTGGAGCTTGACGGACTGCGAGCTGTAGCCGCCGAACTTGAGGGTCTCCCAGTTGGCGCGGGTCAGGTTGCCGGTGACGGTGATGGTCTTGCCCTTCTTCACCGGCTCCGGGGTGGCGTTGACCGTGAGCTTCGTGGCCCGCTGGAACTTGAAGGAACCGGCCTTCTCCTCCCACACGAAGTCGCCGTCCTCGGCGTCGATCCACGCTTCGACGTACCAGGTGCCGGCGTTCGCGTTGCTGAGGTAGTCGACCTTCGGGTCGATCTTGACCGAGGCGGCGCAGGTAGACGTGGTGGCGTTGACCTTCGTGCACTTCGGCGTGCCGGTCATGTAGAAGCCGAAGTCGGGACCGCTCAGGATGAAGGAGTCGGCACCCGCGATACCCGCGTTGTCCCTCGCCGTCACGCTGATCTTGATGGTCTTCAGACCGGAGGTGGACACCTGCACCTTGTTGTCCCCGTCGACGACCACCTTGGTGATCTTGGTGTCGCCGTGGCCCCCATCGGCCTGCGCGACCGGCACGGCGAGGGCGGACAGGGCCAGGGCGCCGGAGACGGCGGCCACGGTGGCACGAATACGCATGCGTTCCCCACGTTCTGGAGGGAACCGGCGGCGGCCGAAGCGCGCCGCGCGGTACCCGGATTGGCTGCGGTGAGCCTGTCGGCTCGCGTGATCAGATACGCGAGCCGGGGGAATAGTTGTACGAGTGGTGAAGGATCTCCGCGCGTGTCGCGGAGATCACAACCTCCCGTCCGCCCAACAGCCTTCCGTCCGCGCTCAGTCGAACCAGCGGTCCCGCGCCAGTTCCGCCGTCCGCGACGGGTCCTCCAGCAGCGCCGCCACCTCGAAGCGGCGCGGCCACTGCCCCGCCGCCCAGGCCAGCCCGGCCGCGACGCCCTCCAGCGTGGCCGCGTGCAGCACGCCGTCACGGGTGCGGCGCCAGTCCAGCTCCACCCCGTCCACGGTCAGATCCTCGTGCTCGACGTACCAGGCCGGGGTCGACGGGCCCAGCAGGACGCGCACCGGGTCCGGCACGTCGTGCTCGGCGCCCTCGGAGGTCACCTCGCCCGTCACGGACTCGCTCAGCCGCCGCACCTGGAACAGTTCCGCCAGCTCGGCGGCGCGCGCCGGCCGTACGGGCAGCAGCGGCACCCCGTCCGTGAAGGGCAGCAGGTCGGGCGAGTCGACGACCATCGCGTCCGCCGCGTCCACGACCACGACCTCACCGTCCCGTACGGCCCGCAGCTCGTCCGGCAGCGTCACCTGCTCGGGGTCGAGCTCGGCCAGGGCACCGTAGAGCGCGTGCAGTTGCGGGGCCGTCACGGGACGGTCCGGGTCGGCCAGGCGGTCGAGCAGTTCGGCGGCGCCGCCCGGCTCGTCCAGCAGAGCGGCCACGCTCGTCCGTACGCCCAGCGCCCGCAGCACCTGCTCGTCGTCGAAGCCGGTGGCGTCGGCCTCGTCGTACAGGCCGCGCAGCAGCGGGTCGCCGCCCGCGGCGCGCAGTCCGGCGGGGCGGCGGCCGCCGAGCACCGGGTGCCCGCGCAGCCACCACGCCGTGTACGGGCGGACGATCTCGTGCGTGCCGTCCGGCAGCAGGAGGCGCACCGGCTGGGTGAGCGCGTCACGCAGCGGCGGGCGGGAGAGGAGGGCCAGGGCCTCGGGCCAGCGGTCGTCGTCGACGAGGTCCAGGTCCCGTACGGCGACGAGTTCCGTCGCGACCGGCGGGACGGGGGTGTCCGGCAGCCGGTCCAGGACGTCCTCGCTCCACACGTCCACGGCGTCCAGCAGGCCCGCGTCGTCGGGCTCGGCGAAATCTCCCTCCCGCGGCTCCAGTTCGTCCGGGTCGAGGACGACGTCGGTGGCGCGGACGAGGGCGAACGTGGCGAGGACACCGCAGGCGGCCAGGGGCTGTTCGCCCCAGCGCGCGGCCAGTTCCTCGTCCACGGCGGCGAGTTCACCCTCACGCATGACCTGGGCGAAGGGGCTGCCGGGGAGGACGAGTTCCCCCGCGGGCGCGAGTTCGCCGTCCTCGTCGGGGAGGGCCAGGGCGCCGAGCCAGGGCTCGTCGCCGGCGTCCAGGCCGGCGTCCCGGACCAGCGCGAGGACGAGGTCCGCGAGCTCCTCGGCGTCCAGTCCGTCGTCGGTGTCCCAGTGCGCGCCGCCGATGCCGCCCTCGTCGTCCAGCGAGGCGGCGACCGCGGCCCGCACCTGCGGCGTGGTCAGCACGGCACGCGGCGTCGCGGGGAGGGCGCCGAGCTTCTCCAGCAGGGGGTGGGCGGCGTCCGGGTGGGCGACCTTGAGGCCGAGCCGGGCGAGGGACCCGGGCGCGGCCCCCTCGGAGGACGCGGCGGTGGGGAGGAGGATCTGGCGGGGGCCGATGGTCGTCCGGCCGTCGGCCAGCGGCACCGGGAGCCCGGACAGCCGCTCCGGGTCCACCCCGGCCAGGCTGTCGTACAGCCGCCGCCACCAGCCGGGCGCCTTCTCCAGGCCGGCGAGGCGGTCCACGGCCTCGGTGAGCGGGACCCGGGCGACACCCAGGGTGCGCAGTTCGACACGGCGTTCGAGCCCGGCGGGCAGCAGGCTGGGCAGCACCTCCGCGAGCACCCGTACGGTGTCGGCGCCGGCCCCCTCCACGATCTCGGCGTCGCGCGGCCGGAGCGCCTCGGGGAGGTCCTCGTCCTCGGCCGGATCGAGGGCCGTGGGCAGGAAGGCGGTACGCGGCAGCCGCTCGAGGAGCGCCTGCCGCAGCGCCCCGTCCAGCTCGCCCCGGCCGAGCGGGCCGGGCACGAGGTCGAGGATGCCGGGGGTCACCGGCCGCCAGTCGCCGAGCAGTTCCGCGTAGGCGTCCGCCGCGCGCTCCACCAGGAAGTCCGTGAGCGGTCCGGGCGCGGCGTGGCGGCGGGTGGGGTCGAGCGGGAAGGACGCGATGAGCAGGGCGGGCACGCCGAGGGGCTCGTCGCTGGGGGTGGGCGCGTGCACGACGGGGGCGGTACGGGGCCGGGCCGGGGCGCCGTCGGCGTCCACGGGCACGGCCCAGGTCACGGACCAGTACGGGCGCAGCCGCTCCTCGACGGGCCGGCCGGCCAGCAGCGCCGCGTCGAGCGTGCCGTGCGCGGCGGCCGTACGCCAGTGGGTGACGCCGTCACGGGTGTCCTCGACGGTCACCCCGCCCTCCCGGGCGACCCGCCGCAGGGTCCGCGCCCCGTCCCCCACCTCGACGACGACCTCCTTCAGGCCCGGCAGGGCGAGGAGCAGGGCGTCGTCGACGGCGTGCAGCAGCCGCTCGGCGAGGTCCTCGGCGGCGGTGTCCCGCAGCGGCAGGATGACGACGGTCTCGTACGGCGCCGGGGCGCTGCCCTCCGCCGGGAACGGCAGCCGCAGCAGCGGTACGTGGCCTTCCCGGCGGCGGAGCTCGTCGCCGAGCCCCGGGTGGCGCAGTGCGGTGTCCGCGGCCAGGTCACGGCCCTCGGCGAGGGACCAGCGCACCCCGCCGTGCCGGCCGACCAGGGCGGGCTCGTCGCTCACGGCGAGCACGGCGGCGAAGCCGACGCCGAACCGTCCGACACTGGTCGCGTCCGCCTCCGCGTCCCGCTTGGCGGAGGCGCGCAGGGTGGACAGGGACTCGACGCCGGCCGCGTCGAGGGGGGCACCGGTGTTGGCGGCGGCGAGGACGCCGTCGCGGAGGGTCAGCCGCAGCCGGCCGGGCACCCCGGCGCGGGCGGCGGCGTCGGCGGCGTTCTGGGCGAGCTCGACGACGAGCCGGTCCCGGTACCCGCCGAGGACGAGGTCCTCCTCGGCGTTGGCGTCCTCACGGAAACGGGCCGGGGCGGCGGCCCAGGCGTCCAGCACCCCGCGCCGCAGCCGGGCCGTGCCGAACGGGTCCGCACCCTCGGCCGCCGGCCGCACGAAGTCGCTCACGGTTCACCTTCCCTGTCGTCGGCCATGAAGGTACCGCGCCCACCCCGGCAACCGCTTTCAGGAGGCCGCCCGCACGGGGACGCCCACACAGCCCCCACCGCATGTGCGGGTGCCCCGCACATGCGGTGGGGTGCCGGCGATGTGGTTCCCGCGAGGCGGGGGCCGCCGGGGAGGGTCCGGCTAGGAGTGCCCCAGCTCCGCCGCCGACGCGTCCTGAGCCACCGGCACCGAGCCGGAGTCGGCCGCCGGCCGCAGCGGGAACGGGTCGACCATCGTCTCGTCGATCACCGGCGGGGCCGGCCGCGGCGGCTTCGGCATGACCGCCGCCTCCGAGTGCCCCCCGCACCCGTACGCCAGCGACACCATCCGCCCGTCCGCCGGCGCGAACTCGTTCGTGCACACGCCGAAGGCCTGCCCCAGCGAGCCCCCGATCCGTACGAGGAAGCCGCAGCTGACGCACGCGGCGGGCGCCGCCTGGGCCATGGCGGTCTTCGGGCCGTAGGACTCCTCCCAGCGGTCCGCCGCGGTGTGCAGCCCGTAGCGGGACAGCACGCGGGCGCGGCGCATGCCCAGTTCGTCCGCGACGGCGGCGATGGAACCGCGCGCGGGCGCGACCGGTACCGGCGTCGACCGCCCGTCGGTGACCTCGATGTCCTCCGTCCCCACCAGCTCGGCCATCTCCTCGGAGAGGGCGGAGTTCGGCGGCGGCTCGTCCTCGCCGGAGTAGCCGGGCTCCAGCCGGAGGTCGTCGGCGTCGGTGGGCAGCAGGTCCCCCGGGCCGAGGTCGCCGGGCCGCAGGCGCTCGCTCCAGGGCACCCACTCGGGGGCGAGCAGCGCGTCGGGGCCGGGCAGCAGCACGACCTCGTCGAGCGTGACGTACTTGGCGCGGGAGGCCCGGGCCACGGTCACGGCCCAGCGCCAGCCTCTGTACCCGAGTTCCTTGCACTCGAAGAAGTGCGTGACAACGCGGTCCCCCTCGGAGACCAGCCCGGCATGCTCGCCGACGACACCGGGCGCGGCGGCCTCCTCGGCGGCGGCGCGGGCGAGGTCGACGGCCTCCGCGCACAGACGGTCGGGGGTGCGGCTTCGCGTTGTCGCTGCGCTCACAGGTATCGCTTCTCTCCTACGCCGTCTCACGAGTGCGCCCCCGGGCGGAGCGGGGGTGCGGACGGAGCGGCTGAGGGACCGCCCAGGCCGCGGAGGGCACTGGGGGTGGGCCGCGTCGACGTCCGCGCCCGATCGCGCTCGGGCGCGCCTACGTCATCCATTCTGCGGGATGCCGGAGCGGCGCGCGGCCGAGAACAACCGCCGGGTCGTTCTAGGCACGCTACCTGCTCCCGGCCCCTGGGCCCACCCCCGACGTACGCTTCCGCACTTCCGCCGCGCCCGCGACGGGCCGGAACACCGGCCGGACGGGGTGTGCGGCGCCGTGTCGCGGTGGCGCGAAATCGCCGCGGGGGAACGCCTGGGGGGACCGGGAGGAGACACCCGGGTACGCACGGAGGGATACCCGGGTACGCGCGGAAAGACACTTGGCTACGCACGGAGAATTCCGCGCGTGCGTACCCGGACCGAAAGCGTCTCCGAGGGCGCCCGCGCGGACGCGTCCCGGGTCCCACGGGCACCGTTCCGCCCCACCCGTGCCTCAGCTCACGGCCTTCATCCGCGCGGGGGCGCACTACACCCCCCGAAGTCGGGGCACTATGACGGAGTGGCAGCCGCGAGGTCGACCCAGAGTGCCACCGGGATCCGTGGTCCCGAGGGCGGCAAGGGAAGCAGTCGAGGCGGCGGACCGGGCCGGGTGGGCGGCGCCGTCCGCTCCGTCGGCCGTGCCCTGCACTTCCCGGTGACCGGCACGGCCCGCGGCATCCGCCGGGTGACGCACGCGCACGGCGCCGGCGAGTCCGGGCTGGGCAAGCTGATCGAACTGCACGCCGTCAACGGCGCCGGTGACGTGATGATCACCGTCGCCCTCGCCTCCACCGTCTTCTTCTCCGTGCCCACGGACGAGGCCCGCGGCCGGGTCGCGCTCTACCTCGCCATCACCATGGCGCCCTTCACCCTGCTCGCCCCCGTCATCGGCCCGCTCCTGGACCGGGTGCCGCACGGCCGCCGGGCGGCCATGGCCACGGCCATGCTGGCCCGGGCGCTGCTGGCGCTGCTGCTGTCCGTCGCGGTGGTCAGCGGCGGCATCGAGCTGTATCCGGCCGCGCTGGGCGTGCTGGTCGCGTCCAAGGCGTACGGGGTGGTCAGAAGTGCCGTGGTGCCACGCCTCCTGCCGCCCCGGTTCTCCCTGGTCAAGGCGAACTCGCGGGTGACGCTGGGCGGGCTGCTCGCCACCGGTGCGGCCGCGCCCGTCGGGGCCGGGCTGCAGCTGATAGGGCCGCGCTGGCCGCTCTACGGCGCCTGTGTGATCTTCATCGCGGGGACGTTCCTCTCCTTCTCGCTGCCGCGCGGCGTGGACTCGGCGAAGGGCGAGGACACCGCGCTGCTCGCGGCCGACGCCGGGCACCTGCACGGCCCGCACCGCAGCGGGACGCTGAAGCGCCCGGGCCTGCGCACCGTCGGCACCGCGGTCACCCACGGGCTCGCCGCCAACGCCGCGCTGCGCTGCCTGTCCGGCTTCCTGATCTTCTTCCTGGCGTTCCTGCTGCGCGAGCACCCGATCGCCGGGCAGAGCGCGGCGGTCTCCCTCGGCATCGTGGGCGTGGCCGCGGGCGCGGGCAACGCGCTGGGCACAGCCGTCGGGGCGTGGCTGAGGTCACGGGCGCCCGAGCTGATCATCGTGACTGTCGTCGCGGTGGAGCTGGGCGTGGCGGTCACGGCCGCCGTCCTCTTCGGGCCCGTGCTGGTGGCCTGCCTCGGGGCGGTCGCCGGCTTCGCGCAGGCCCTCGCGAAGCTGTCGCTGGACGCGATGATCCAGCGGGACGTGCCCGAACGCGTCAGGACCTCCGCCTTCGCCCGTGTGGAGACGCTGCTGCAGATGTCCTGGGTGCTGGGCGGCGCCATAGGCATCGCGCTGCCGCTGAACGGCGTGCTCGGGCTGGCGGTGGCCGCGGCGATCGTCGCCGTCGGCTGGTTCACGACGGTCCGCGGGCTGCTCTCCTCGGCCCGGCACGGGGGCCCGTCCCGCCCCCGGGTGGCGTGATCCGCGGCACGCCGCTCACCCACCTGGTCACGGCCCCCGGCCTGCCCGATAACCTTCGGCCATGACCTTCCTGCGTCCCGAAGCGCGCCGACGTCGCGCCGTCGCCACCCTCGGCGCCGTCTCCGCCGGTCTCCTCGCGCTGTCGGCCTGTGACAAGCCGACCCCGATGTCCACGATCACGGTCGGTTCGGACTCGGTGAGCGCCGAGACCGACTGCTACGGCCACGGCAAGACGGTCGCCACCGCGCAGCTGTCGAAGTGCCTCCAGGGCAAGGACATGAAGTCCATCACCGTGGACCCGGACGAGACGGTCCGCTTCGGCGTGGACCCGGACATCGCGGACGCGGGCTGGACGATCCTGATGAACGGTCAGCCGCTGACCGACTCCAGCACGAAGACGTACCGCACCGTTCCGGGCAGCGTCTTCTTCAACGCCCAGTACGGCGCGCAGGGCGACACCACGGTCGTCTCGGTCCGTGAGGGCGAGGACAAGGTCACCGGACTGTGGTCCTTCAAGCTCAGGAAGGACGCCTGACCACGTCCGCGCCCACCGCCGCGGGCCCCGGGCCCGCCGTACGCATCCTCGTGGCCACCGCGGTCGCCGTCGAACGCGACGCGGTGGCACGGGCGTTCCCGCTGTCCGCCGTCGAGGTGCCCCTGCCCGCCGCCACCCTGTACCGGTACGACGACCGGTCCGGGCAGGGCACGGGGCCCGCCCCTGAGGGCCTCCCGTACGTCCGGTACGACCTCCTCGCCGCCGGTGTGGGTCCCGCCCGCGCCGCCGCCTCCACCGCCGCCGCGCTGACCGCCGCCGCGCTGGCCGGGACGCCGTACGACGTGGTCGTCTCCGCCGGGATCGGCGGCGGTTTCCAGCCGGACGCGCCGCTCGGCTCCCTCGTCGTCGCCGACGCGATCACCGCCGCGGATCTGGGCGCCGAGGCCCCGGACTCCCCGGGCGGCTTCCTGCCGGTCACCGAACTGGGCTTCGGCGTCGTCCACCACGAGCCGCCGGAATCACTCGTACGGGAGGTCGCGGCGGCCACGGGGGCCCGGACCGGCGCCGTACTGACCGTGTCGACCGTCACCGGCAGCGCCGGGCGCGCCGCCGAGCTGCTCGCCCGCCATCCGCGCGCCCTCGCCGAGGGCATGGAGGGCTTCGGTGTCGCCGAGGCCGCCGCCGCGCACGGCACGCCCGTGCTGGAGCTGCGGGCCGTCTCGAACCCCGTCGGCCCCCGCGACCGGGCCGCCTGGCGCATCGGGGACGCCCTGGGCGCGCTCACCGCCGCCTTCGGGAAGCTCACGCCCGTACTGGAGAGTTGGACCTCACATGACCGAACAGACTGAACCGCAGCCGCAGCACCGGCCGGAGCGCACCGAGCCGCAGGCCGAGACCGTGCGGGACGAGCCGCTGCGGATCGCGTACTCGCCCTGCCCGAACGACACCTTCGTCTTCGACGCCTGGGCGCACGGCCGGGTGCCGGGCGCGCCCGCGCTCGACGTGACGTTCGCGGACATCGACGTCACCAACGGCATGGCCGAGCGCGGCGAGTTCGACGTGCTGAAGGTGTCGTACGCGGTGCTGCCGTACGTCCTGGACGAGTGGGCGCTGCTGCCCTGCGGGGGCGCGCTGGGCCGGGGCTGCGGGCCGCTGGTGCTGACCAGGGAGCCGGGCGCCGACCTCACCGGCCGCAGGGTCGCCGTGCCGAGCGAGAAGTCGACCGCCTACCTGCTGTTCCGGCTGTGGGCGGCGGACGTGGTGCCCGGCGGGGTGGGCGAGATCGTGGTCATGCCCTTCCACGAGATCATGCCGGCCGTACGGGACGGGAAGATCGACGCCGGTCTCGTCATCCACGAGGCGCGTTTCACGTACCAGAACTACGGGCTGCACAAGCTCGCGGACATGGGCGAGCACTGGGAGCGCACCACCGGGCTGCCGATCCCGCTGGGCGCGATCATCGCCAAGCGGTCGCTGGGCGCGGAGCGGCTGGAGCTGCTCGCCGACTCAGCGCGCGCGTCCGTACGGGCCGCCTGGGACGACCCCGAGGCCGCCCGCCCGTACGTGCTCGCGCACGCGCAGGAGATGGACGCGGCCGTCGCCGACCAGCACATCGGGCTGTACGTCAACGAGTTCACGGCGGACCTCGGCGAGGACGGCTACGCGGCGGTGCGCGGGCTGCTCACCCGTGCGGCGGCCGAGGGACTGGTACCGCCCCTCGGCCCGCAGGCGCTCGACTTCCCGTGATCGCGCGGGACGTGGGCCGGCCTGGTCAGACGTCCAACTGGTCGGCGACCGCGCGCAGCAGGCCCGCGATCTTCGCGCCGGAGGCCTTCTCGGGGTAGCGGCCCCGCTCCAGGAGCGGCGTGATGTTCTCCAGGAGCGTGGTCAGGTCCTGGACGATGGAGGCCAGTTCGTCGGGCTTGCGGCGCTGCGCGGCCGCCACCGAGGGGGTGGGGTCCAGGATCGTCACCGACAGCGCCTGGTCGCCGCGTTGGCCCGCGACCACACCGAACTCCACGCGCTGGCCCGGCTTCAGGGAGTCGACTCCGGCGGGCAGGACAGAGGAATGGACGAAGACGTCACCGCCGTCGTCACGGGAGAGAAAGCCGAAGCCCTTCTCGCTGTTGAACCACTTGACCTTGCCGGTAGGCACGTCTGTCCTCGTCCTCGTACTCGTCGGAAACTGCGTCTGAAGGCGGTGCACGACGTCTTCCGCGCGGGCGGAAACGGCTCTGTATAGCACTACGGCGGGCCGTCGGGACCCGCCGGTTCCAAGGCTAATGGTCCGGGGGCCGGTGACAAGACGTCGCCCGGCTGTTCCTTCGCGCTGGGAACTACCCTGGTCGGGTGCGTGACAAAACCCAACCGAATTCCAGCGAGGCGGGTGACCGGCTGATCCGTGCCGGTGCCGTCGTCTTCTTCGTCGGCGCCGTGGCCACTCTGGTCACCGTGGCCCCGCTGTTCCTGGGAACGACCCCGTTCCCCACCTATATGTTCGGGCTGAGCATGTTCATGGGACTCGGATTCCTGATGGCGGGAGCGGGGGTGTTCCAGTCGATCGCGGCGGGACGCCGCCGAGCCCGCGAGGTGGCGCGCGCCCCGCAGTGACCCCGGTACGCCCCCGCGCCCGCCCGCGCCGGACCCGTCAGACCGTCGCGCGGTACTCCGCGAGCCAGGCCGGGAACGCCGTCAGGTCCGGCAGGACGGTGTCCGCGCCCGCCGCGCGCAGTTCGTCCGCGGCGTACGGTCCGGTGGCCACGGCGACGGAGTGCGCGCCGGCCGCGCGCGCCCCGCGTATGTCGCCGAGGTGGTCGCCGACGTATACGTGCGCGCCGTGCTCGATCAGCGCCTCGGCCTTCTGTTCGGCCCACAGGTCGCCGATCACCGCGTCGGGCTCGATGCCGAGGTGCGCCAGGTGCAGCTGGGCGTTGGGCTCGTACTTGGCGGTGACCACGACCGCCCGGCCGCCGGCCGCCCGTACGGCCGCGATCGCCTCGCGGGCGCCGGGCAGGGCGGGCGTCGCGGCGATCGCGTGTGTGGGGTACATCTCACGGTAGAGCGCGCCCACCTCCGCGATCCGCTCCGCGGGGAACCAGTGCGCCAGCTCCTGCTCCAGCGGCGGGCCGAGCCGGGTGACGGCCAGGTCGGCGTCGACGTACGTGCCCGTGCGCGCGGACAGCGCCCGGTAGTTGGCGTGGATGCCGGGGCGGGAGTCGATCAGCGTCATGTCGAGGTCGAAACCGACCGTGGGGGCGCCGGTGGGGACACCGTCGGGGACATCAGCGGGGGCGGAAGAGGTCGTGGAGGCCATATCGGCCATTGTGACCGGTCCCGCGCCCGCCCACCGGGCCGCCCGAGTGGCTAGTGGGCCCGCTGGGACCGCCACACCAGGTACACGGCGGACGCGACCGCCGCACCGCGCAGCACCCAGGGCCAGGTGCCCGCGATCGCGTCGCCCATCTGGTCCTCGGCGATGGGATCGCCCCACCGGCCGTCCGTACGGCCCCACAGCCAGACGATCCCGGCGACGGCGGCCGCCCCGGGCACGCCGAACACGGCCCACTTGGACTCGTTGGGGGACAGGCGGCGCGACAGGTAGGCGATGAGCCAGCCGAGGATCAGGGGCACCAGGCTGCCGATGAAGGCGCCCGCGACGAGGAGGGCGGCCGCGAGGAGCAGCAGCGGGTTGTTCCAGCCGCTCTCCGGGCGCAGCCGGGGGACGCGGAGGCGGTTGCCCTTGGCGGCGGACACGGGAACGGCCGCCTCCACGGCGACCGCCGCGCCCTTCTGCCGGGGAACGGCACCGCCCGGCGTGCCCTGGCCGCCGGCCTTCCCCTCCGCCGCGTCCGCCGCGTCCGTCTTCCGGAACGAGGGCTTGAGGAGTTCGGGGATCTCCACGCCGCCGACGAACCCGGGGACGAGATCGCCGAGCGCGAGCTCGCGGTCGCGGTCACCGGCGCGGGCACCGTCGCCCCAGGGGCTGTCCTCGGCCTGCCACCAGTCGGTGGGCGCGGTGCCGTTCCCGTTCCCCTCCGGTCGGGCCGGAGGGGCCGGGCGGGTCGGGCCGGGCGGCGCGGGCTCGTCGTCGGCGGGGGCGGGCGCCGCCG
>NZ_JAVRHI010000373.1:0-8221 GCF_034105845.1 Streptomyces sp. CRN 30
GGCTGCGGTCGTCGCAGGCCGCGAGCCAGTGGAACTCCTTGGCGATGTCGAATCCGGCGGTGGCACCCATGGTCGCACTCCCCTCGCTGACAGGTGGTCCGCGCGGCCCCTTCCGCCTGTCCTCGCCCTACCCGGCGATGGCCCGCAGAGCCCAATCAGCAGTCCGGAAGAAGCAGCGGGGCAGGGGGATCAGCCACCTGAGCCATGGAGGGCAGCCAGCATGAAAACCATCCCTGCCCCACCCGCGCAGTCCCAGAGTCGCGAGCTCACGGGACGCACTCAAGAAGGTAGGGCGGCGTGAAGGTCTTGGTCACCGGCGGCGCGGGATTCATCGGCTCGCACTACACCCGTACGGTCCTCGACGGCAGCCACCCCGGATGGGAGGACGCCGAGGTCACCGTCCTGGACCTGCTCACCTACGCGGGCAACCGGACCAACCTCCCCGATGCACACCCCCGCCTCACCTTCGTCGAGGGCGACATCTGCGACGCCGGCCTGCTGCGCGAGCTCCTGCCGGGGCACGACGCCGTCGTCCACTTCGCCGCCGAATCGCACGTCGACCGCTCGCTGCACTCGGCGGCCGACTTCGTCCGCACCAACGTCGGCGGCACCCAGTCGGTGCTCGACGCCTGCCTCGCCACAGGAGTCGAGCGCGTCGTGCACGTCTCCACCGACGAGGTGTACGGCTCGATCGCCGAAGGCGCCTGGACCGAGGAGCGGCCGCTGCTGCCCAACTCGCCCTACGCGGCGTCCAAGGCGGCCTCCGATCTGATCGCCCGCTCCTACTGGCGCACCCACGGACTGGACGTCTCCCTCACCCGCTGCTCCAACAACTACGGCCCCTACCAGCACCCCGAGAAGCTGATCCCGCTGTTCGTCACCAACCTCCTGGAGGGCCGGCAGGTCCCGCTCTACGGCGACGGACGCAACATCCGCGAATGGCTGCATGTCGACGACCACTGCCGGGCCATCCAGCTCGTCCTCACCCGCGGCCGGGCCGGCGAGATCTACAACGTCGGCGGCGGCAACGAACAGACCAACCTGCAGATCACCGAACGCCTCCTCGAACTGCTGGACGCCGCCCCCTCGATGGTGCGCCGGGTGCCGGACCGCAAGGGCCACGACCTGCGCTACGCCCTCGACGAGACGAAGATCCGCGAGGAGCTCGGCTACGCCCCGGCCGTCACCTTCGAGGAGGGCCTGGCCGACACCGTCGCCTGGTACCAGGACCACCCCGACTGGTGGAAGGCGGTCAAGCACCGCCCCGCCGACGCCGAAGGAGCCCGAGCATGAGCCAGTACAAGTCAGAAGTCCTGGACGCCACCCGCAAGTACCACCAGGACGTCCAGCCGACCGGCGGCTTCGTGCCCGGTGTCACCGAGATCTGGCCCTCCGGCGCCGTCCTCGACGAGGACGACCGGGCCGCGCTCGTCGGGGCCGCGCTCGACATGAGGATCGCGGCCGGACCGGCCTCCAAGAAGTTCGAGTCGGCCTTCGCGCGGCTGCTGGGCCGCCGCAAGGCGCACCTCACCAACTCCGGTTCCTCCGCCAACCTGCTCGCCCTCACCTCGCTGACCTCCCACACCCTCGGGGAGCGCCGGCTGCGCCGCGGCGACGAGGTGATCACCGTCGCGGCCGGCTTCCCGACGACGGTCAACCCGATCGTGCAGAACGGCATGGTGCCGGTCTTCGTCGACGTGGAGCTCGGCACCTACAACACGACCGCCGAGCGGGTGGCGCGGGCGATCGGGCCCAGAACCAGGGCCATCATGATCGCGCACGCGCTCGGCAACCCCTTCGAGGTGGCCGAGATCGCCCAGCTCGCCGAGGAGCACGACCTGTTCCTCGTCGAGGACAACTGCGACGCGGTCGGCTCCACGTACGGAGGACGGCTCACCGGCACGTTCGGCGACCTGACCACCGTCAGCTTCTATCCCGCGCACCACCTCACCATGGGCGAGGGCGGCATCGTCGTCACCAGTGACCTGAAGCTGGCGCGGGTCGTGGAGTCACTGCGTGACTGGGGCCGCGACTGCTGGTGCGAGCCGGGGAAGAACAACACGTGCTTCAAGCGGTTCGACTACCAGATGGGCACCCTGCCGCAGGGCTACGACCACAAGTACATCTTCTCCCACGTCGGGTACAACCTGAAGGCCACCGACCTGCAGGCGGCCCTGGGCCTGACGCAGCTCACCAAGCTCGACGGTTTCGTCGAGGCCCGCCGCCGCAACTGGCGCCGGCTACGTGAGGGGCTCGACGGAGTGCCGCACCTGCTGCTCCCCGAGCCGACCCGGGGCAGCGACCCCAGCTGGTTCGGATTCGTGATCACGGTCGACCCCGAGGCGCCCTTCCACCGCTCCGAACTCGTCGACTTCCTGGAGAACAGGAAGATCGGCACCCGCCGCCTCTTCGCCGGCAACCTCACCCGGCACCCCGCCTACACCGACCAGCCGCACCGCGTCGTCGGCGACCTCACCAACAGCGACATCATCACCGAGCACACCTTCTGGGTCGGCGTCTACCCGGGCCTGACCGACGAGATGCTCGACTACGTCATCTCCTCGGTCACGGAGTTCGTGGAGGCGCGCGCATGACCGTGACCCTTCCGCCCCCGGGCCTGACCGCCCGCGAGGACACCGGCCTGGCCCACCGGATCGCCCGGTCGGCGGCCGCCACCACCGGCGCCCGGCTGTGCACCGAGGACTTCGCCGACTGGCTGGACGGCCGCCGCCGCGCCCACCGGTTCCGGGTCGACCGCATCCCGTTCGCCGATCTGGACGGCTGGGCGTTCGCCGGCGCCACCGGCGACCTCGGACACCGCAGCGGCCGCTTCTTCACCGTCGAGGGTCTGCAGGTGCGCACGGGGGAGGAGCCCCACCCCGAGTGGCACCAGCCCATCATCAAGCAGCCGGAGGTCGGCATCCTCGGACTGCTCGTGAAGGAGTTCGACGGAGTCCTCCACTTCCTCATGCAGGCCAAGATGGAACCCGGCAACCCCAACCTGCTGCAGCTCTCGCCCACGGTCCAGGCGACCCGGAGCAACTACACCAAGGTGCACCGGGGCGCGGACGTGAAGTACATCGACCACTTCGTCAGCCCGGACCGCGGCCGCGTCATCGCCGACGTCCTGCAGTCGGAGCACGGTTCCTGGTTCCTCCACAAGAGCAACCGCAACATGATCGTCGAGACCGACGAGGAAGTGCCCCTCGACGACGACTTCTGCTGGCTGACCCTCGGCCAGATCGGTGAACTCCTGCACCGGGACAACGTCGTCAACATGGACTCGCGCACCGTCCTCGCCTGTGCGCCGTTCCCGCACGACGAACCGGGTGCCCTGCACAGCGACACCGCACTGCTGTCCTGGTTCACCGCCGAACGCTCACGCCACGACGTGCACGCCGAACGCATCCCCCTCGACGACGTGCACGGCTGGCACCGCGGCGAGTCGTCCATCGACCACGAGGACGGCCGCTACTTCCGCGTCGTCGCCCTCGCCGTGCAGGCGGGCAACCGGGAGGTGTCCGGCTGGACCCAGCCCCTGTTCGAGCCCCGCGGCCTCGGCGTCACGGCCTTCCTCACCCGCGACATCGGCGGCGTACGGCACGTCCTCGCCCACGCCCGCGTCGAGGGCGGCTTCCTCGACACGGTCGAGCTCGGCCCCACCGTGCAGTGCACACCGGGCAACTTCGCCCACCTGCCCGGCGACCGCCGCCCGCCCTTCCTGGACCTCGTGCTCGCAGCCCCCACGCAGCGCATACGCTACGAGGCCGTGCACTCCGAGGAAGGCGGCCGGTTCCTCAACGCCGAGAGCCGCTACCTCCTCGTGGACGCCGACGACGACCCGCGGGTGCCGCTCGACCCGCCGCAGGGGTACCGCTGGGTCACACCGGGCCAGCTCACCTCCCTGGTCCGGCACGGCCACTACGTCAACGTGCAGGCCCGCACCCTCCTCGCCTGCCTCAACGCGACGGTGAGCCGCACGTGAGCGGAGCCCTGCGCATCGGAGTCCTCGGCGGCGGCGCCGGCATCGCCCGGCGCCGCATGATCCCCGCGATCACCGCGGCCGAGGGCGTCGAACTCACCGCGGTCGCCAGCCGTGACGGGGCCAGGGCGCGCGAGACGGCCGCGCCGTACGGCGCCCACCCCGTCCGCGGCTACCAGGAGCTCCTGGACCGCGACGACGTCGACGCCGTGTACGTGCCGCTGCCCGCCGCACTGCACGAACGGTGGACGGAGGCGGCGCTGCGGGCCGGCAAGCACGTCCTCGCCGAGAAGCCGCTGACCACCGACCCGGCCGCCACCGGGCGACTGCTCACCCTGGCCCGGCGCTCCGGCCTGTTCCTGATGGAGAACGTCATGTTCGTCCACCACGGACAGCACGAAGCCGTGCGCGGACTCCTCGCCGACGGCGCCATCGGGGAGATCCGCGGTCTCAGCGCCGCCTTCGCCGTGCCCCGGCTCGCCGACGACGACATCCGCTACCGCGCCGACCTCGGCGGCGGCGCCCTGTGGGACACCGGTGTCTACCCGGTGCGCGCCGCCCTGCACCTGCTCGGCGACGCACTCACCGTCCGGGGCGCCGTCCTCAGCGACGGCCCCGGCAGGGAAGTGGACACCGCCGGCGCGGCCCTGCTCAGCACCCCTGAAGGCGTCACCGCCCAGCTGGCCTTCGGCCTCGACCACGCCTACCGCTCCGGCTACGAGCTCTGGGGCAGCGAAGGCACCCTGACCGTCGACCGGGTGTTCACCCCGCCCGCCGACCATCACCCCGAGGTACGGCTGCGCAAGGGCACCGAGACCCGGACGCTGCGACTGCCCGCGCAGGACCAGGTCCTGGCGACGGTCGCGGCGTTCGCGCGGGGCGTCCGCGCGGGCGCGGCGCCCGATGACACACCCCTGCGGCAGGCACAGCTGCTGCACGCGATCCGCCGGGCCGCGGGGCGTTGACTTCAACCCTGGTTCACGTTGTCTGCTGGTTCGGCCGCCGGCACCTGCCACCACCCTCGCGGAGGCATCAGTGAGAGTCCTGTTCGTGATATTCCCGGCGACGGCGCACGTCCATCCGGTCGTCCCGCTGGCCTGGGCCCTGCGGGCCGCCG
Organism: Streptomyces sp. CRN 30; assembly: GCF_034105845.1. Classification (NCBI taxonomy): domain Bacteria; kingdom Bacillati; phylum Actinomycetota; class Actinomycetes; order Kitasatosporales; family Streptomycetaceae; genus Streptomyces; species Streptomyces sp. CRN 30. The sequence continues at coordinate 5,100 of NZ_JAVRHI010000373.1, forward strand.
GTCACGACGTGCGCGTCGCCACCCACGCCGGCATCGCGGAGACCGTCGGCGCAGCCGGACTGACGACCGTACCCGTCGGTGACACCGAGCCGCTGCGACACGTCGTCGAACTGAGCCGGAACCCCGACCTGCTGGAGGAACTCGACGCGGGACTCACCCTCGACACCGACCACGCCGGGGACTGGGAGGACACCTGGCTGCGCACCGTACGCAGCCTCTCCGTGTTCGGCCACGCCCTCGACGACCTCGTCGCGGTCTGCCGCGCCTGGCAGCCCGACCTGGTCGTCTGGGACCCCTTCTGCGTACCCGCCGCCATCGCGGCCCGCCTCACCGGCGCCGCCCACGTACGGTGCCTGTGGGGCCAGGACAACATCGCCTGGCTGCGCGCCAGGGCACGCGAGCGGGCCGGCCACAGCGGCCCCGACGAGATCCTCGCCAGGCTGATGGAACCGCTCCTCGAGCCGTACGGACTCGACTACGACGACGAACTGCTCCTCGGCCAGTGGACGATCGACCCGGGCCTGGCCGGGCTGCGGCTCTCCACCGGCCTGCCCACCCTGCCGATGCGCCCCCTGCCGTACCACGGCTCGGCGACACCGCCGCACTGGCTGGACGAGCCCACCACGCGGCCCCGGGTGTGCCTCACCCTCGGCGTCGGCGGCCGCGGCCGGCAGCTCCTCACGCGGACCGGCGTCTCCCTGGCCGACGCGGTTACCGAGCTGTCCGCCCTGGACATCGAACTCGTGGTCACCCTCGACCCCGCCCGGTGGCCGGCCACCGCCGCCCTGCCCGACAACGTGCGGCTCGTCGGCTACGTACCCCTCGACCTGGTCCTGCCCTCCTGCACGGCGGTCGTCCACCACGGCGGCACCGGTACCTTCCACGCCGCCGTCGCCTGCCGGGTCCTCCAGCTCATCGTGCCCATGCCCTTCTGGGAAGAGCCCACCAACGCCCGCCACCTGCGCGAACGCGGCGCCGGGGAAACCCTCGATCCCGAAGTGTTCAGCGCGGCCGCGCTCCGGGAGCACCTCGCCCGGCTCCTGCGGGAACCCCGGTTCCGCGACGGCGTACGGCAGTTGCACGAGGAGTACCTGGGGGTTCCCACCCCGCACGACCTGGTGCCGGAACTGGAGTCCCTCACCCGGGCCCGCCACGACCACGGCACCCCCACGAACGTCGCCTGACGAACCATCAGCAAAACCCCCACGACCCACCGAGGTGAAGCATGGCCGAAGAAGCAGTCCCGACCGACGTCCGCCCGAGCAAGGCGCAGATCCGCAAGCTCTACGTCGTCGTCGGCTCGGTACTGATAGCGATGATGCTGGCGACGCTGGACAACCTCGTCCTCGGCACGGCCATGGCCACCATCGTGGGGGAGCTGGGCGGCCTCGACCGGCTCAGCTGGGTCGTCACCGCGTACGCCCTGGCCAGCGCCGTCTCCACCCCCGTGTGGGGCAAGCTGGGCGACATGTACGGCCGCAAGGGCGTGTACCTCACCTCCATCGTGATGTTCCTCGTCGGCTCCGTGCTGGCGGGCCTCTCCCAGACCATGGGGCAGCTGATCGCCTTCCGCGGCGTGCAGGGCCTGGGCGCGGGCGGCCTGATGGTCGGCGCGCTGGCCATCATCAGCACCGTCGTGCCACCCCGTGAGCAGGGCCGCTACCAGGGCATGGTGGCCGCCGCCATGGGCGTCACGATGGCCGCGGGCCCCCTCGTCGGCGGCCTGGTCACCGACAGCCTCGGCTGGCGCTGGTGCTTCTACATCAACGTCCCCCTCGGGTTGCTCGCCCTGTTCATGGTCAGCTCCGTCCTGAAGCTGCCCAGGCACCGCTCCGAAGCCCGCATCGACTACTCCGGCGTCGTGCTCCTCGCCCTGGCCATCAGTGCGGTCGTCCTCGTCAGCGCCTGGGGCGGCACCGAGTACTCCTGGTCCTCCGGAGTGATCCTCGGCCTGATCGGCGGGGGCGCCCTCGCCTCCGTCTGCTTCGTCCTCGTCGAACGCCGCGCCCAGGAGCCCGTACTCCCGCTCGGGCTGTTCCGCAGCGCGAACTTCTCCCTCGTCCAGGTCAACGGCCTGCTCGTCGGCGCCCTGATGTTCGCCCTCATGACCTTCCTGCCGCTGTTCCTCCAGGTCGCCGGAGGCGCTTCCGCGAGCAACGCCGGCTTGCTGCTGTTGCCCACCTTCCTTGCCATGATGGCCACCAACATGACGGTGGGACGCCTCATCACGGCCACCGGACGCTACAAGGCGGTCATGGTGGCGGGCGGTGCGCTGTCGGCCGCCGGGATGCTGATGCTCGCCCGCATGTCCACCGACACCTCCTCGCTGTACTCCGGCGCCGCCATGGTCCTGGTGGGCTGCGGCACGGCCTGCATGATGCAGACGGCGATCCTCGTCTCCATCCAGAGCGTCGAACCCAAGGACCTCGGCGTCGCCGCGTCGACCGCCACCCTGTCCCGCACGATCGGTGGCTCGGTCGGCATCTCCGTCATGGGCGCCGTCTTCGCCACCACCATCGGCGGCGCCCTCGACGGCCTCGGCGGCGGCGCGGACGTCGGAGAGGGCAAGCCGCAGATCGACCCGGCGAAGCTCGCCGAACTCCCTGCGGACGTCCAGCGCGTGTACCAGGACGCCGCCGCCGACGGCACCGGCAGCGTGTTCCTCCTCTCGGCCGGGCTCGCCCTGGCCGCGGTCGTCGTCTCCTGCGTCGTCAGGGAGGTCCCCCTGCGGGAGACAGCTGCCGTGGACGTGGACGCCGACGACGCCGAGGACACCGGTGACAGGGAGGTCAGGACCGCCTGACCCGTCCCACGACCACGACCCGGACAAGCTGCTGGATCCTCCGCCCCCACCGCCGCGCGGGTGCCCCCGGACTTCCGGGCGCACCCGCGCGGCATGTTCACGGGGCGGCCCCGACGGCCGGAAAGGCCCGGCTCCCCGATAGGAAGGACAACGATGGAAGGCGATGTCATGGAGCGCGCACGGACCGCCGACGAGGCACCGGTTCCCGGGAACGGCCCGCCCGTCCTTCTCGCAGGCGAGGAAGGCGACGTCCCCGACCGGTGCATCTACCGGGGCACCGACTGAACGCAGCCCCGCGGTCGCGCCGGCTCGGCGCGAC